>NZ_CALHQO010000503.1:0-3770 GCF_938036635.1 uncultured Leptotrichia sp. | reverse complement strand
AATAAAAATATATAAATAGGAATTATATAAAGAAAAAACGAGGTGAAAAATATTGGCAAATGAGAAAAAAAATTACTGTTCATTCTGTGGCAGGGAAGAGCATGAAGTGGAACGGTTAATACAGAGTCCTGAAGAGGATGATGTGTTTATTTGTAATGAATGTATAGAAGACAGTGCTGAATTATTGGACAGTTTTAGGGAATATGACGAAAATGAGCATGACAGGGAAATCACGTTGTTAAAGCCAAAAGAAATAAAGGCGAAACTTGATGAATATATTATCGGACAGGAACAGCCTAAAAAGGTGTTGTCTGTGGCGGTTTATAATCATTTTAAGAGAATAATGCACAAACAGAAAAATGTAGATAATGATGTGGAGCTTCAAAAATCAAATGTACTGCTAGTAGGACCTACTGGAAGTGGAAAAACCTTACTTGCACAGACACTAGCGAAAACATTGAATGTACCTTTGGCGATTGCAGATGCAACAACATTGACGGAAGCCGGATATGTTGGGGATGATGTTGAGAATGTACTTTTAAAACTGATAAAAGCGGCTGATTATGATATTGAAGCAGCAGAGCATGGAATAATTTATATTGATGAAATTGATAAAATCGCTAGAAAATCGGAAAATATGTCAATTACAAGGGATGTTTCTGGAGAAGGAGTACAGCAGGCGTTACTTAAGATTATTGAAGGGACTGTTGCGAGTGTGCCTCCACAAGGTGGAAGAAAGCATCCAAATCAGGAAATGATTGAAATTAACACAAAGGATATTTTATTTATCGTTGGTGGGGCATTTGAAGGCTTGGAAGCGAAAGTTAAGGATAGAGTTAATGAAAAAAGAGTTGGATTTGGGCTTGAAACAAAAAATACAAAACTGGATGATTTGACTTTATTTGAAAATGTATTGCCTGAAGATTTAATAAAATTTGGACTTATTCCTGAATTAATTGGGCGGTTACCAGTAATCACGGCACTTCATGGACTTGATGAAGAGGTTATGATTAAGATACTGACAGAGCCTAAAAATTCGCTTGTTAAGCAATATAAAAAATATTTTGAGATGGAAAATGTGGATTTGGAATTTGATAAAGATGCAATTGTTGAAATTGCACAGCTGGCACTTAAACGAAAAATTGGAGCGAGGGGGCTTCGTTCAATTATTGAAAGTGTTATGACTGATTTAATGTATGAAATTCCATCGAAGGAAAATGTTAAGAAAGTGATAATTACAAAAGAAGCGGTTACAGATAAAGAAAAAGTGATTATAGAGTAATCGGGATTTAAAATTATTTATAATAAACTTGAAAATTATTAAATAATAATGGAATTTTATTTCTTAAATCTGATTTTAAAGCAGTTTTATTGTATTAAAGAGCAGATTTTAAAGTATGAAAGGAGAAATTATGCAAAATAAACCATTTATAGCAACAAGAGAATTAGTTGTATTTCCAGGTGTTGTAACTCCGATTTTTATCGGTAGACAGTCAAGCCTGAAAAGTCTTGAAGAAGCAATAGCAAGATTTGACAGCAAACTAATTCTTTCGGCACAAAAAGATGCAAATGTAGAAGAACCCAAATTTCCAGAAGATATTTATGAAACGGGAGTTTTAGTTCACGTTATACAGACAGTAAAAATGCCAAATGGAAATGTAAAGGTGCTAGTTGAAGCTAAGCATAGAGTTTTAATTAACCAATTTCCAAAAGATGATAATGGTGTTGTTTATGCTGAATATGAAGAAATTTTTTCAAAGCCTATCGACGAAAGTAAAGCTGAGGCATTGAAACGTAGAGTAATTGATGAATTCTCAAATTATGCACAGAAAACTAATAAAGTATTGCCTGACATTATTTATAATATAAAAGAGATTAGCAATATTGACAAGGTATTTGATTTGATTTGTACAAATCTAATGGTAGCAGTTGAAACAAAACAAGAATTATTAGAAATATTGGATGTGGAGGCAAGAGCGTATAAAATTTTGAGTATTCTTGAAAGAGAAATTGAGATTTTTATGCTTGAACGTGAGATTGAAAATCGTGTAAAAGAACAAATGGCAGAAGTTCAGAAAAACTATTATTTACGTGAAAAAATTAAGGTAATGCGTGAAGAAATGGGAGAAGGAACTGATTCTGACGAAGAACTGGAGGAACTTGACCAAAGAGTTAGAGATGCAAAAATTCCTCAGGAGCTAAAAGATAAACTGGTAAAAGAGCTTTCAAGAATGAAGAAGATGCCAGACTTTTCTGCTGAATCTTCGGTAATCAGAACGTATCTTGAAACTGTACTTGAATTACCGTGGGAAGTTTCAACTAATGATGAAATTGATATTGAAAAAGCTGAAAAAATTCTGAATGAAGATCATTATGGATTGGAAGAAGTTAAGGAAAGAATATTAGAATTCTTGGCAATAAAAAAATTGAATAACACATTAAAAGGTTCAATTATCTGTCTTGTAGGACCTCCAGGTGTAGGGAAAACATCGCTTGCACATTCGGTGGCACGTTCGATGAACAGAAAATTCACAAGAATCTCACTTGGTGGAGTAAGAGATGAAGCTGAAATTCGTGGACATAGAAGAACTTATGTAGGAGCAATGCCAGGAAGAATTATAAATTCTTTAAAACAAGTTGGTGTAAATAATCCAGTAATGTTGTTTGATGAAATTGATAAAATGGCTTCTGACTTTAGAGGAGATCCTGCTTCAGCAATGCTGGAAGTTTTAGATCCTGCACAAAACAACTCATTTGAAGATCACTATATCGATCATACTTTTGACTTGTCAAACGTATTCTTCATTTGTACTGCAAATGATTTGGGAGGAATTCCAGGGCCGCTTCGTGATAGAATGGAGATTATCTCAATTGAATCATACACAGAATTTGAAAAATTAAATATTGCAAAAAAATATTTAATACCTCAAACACAAGAAGAAAATGGATTAAAGGATTATAAAGTTTCGTTTTCTGATAAAGCAATCATGAAGATTATAAATGAATACACAAGAGAAGCTGGGGTAAGAAATTTACGAAGAGAAATCAGTAAATTATTCAGAAAAATAGCAAAAGAAATACTTGTATCAAAATCTAAGAGTAAAAAAATCTCTGTTTCTGAAACAAAAATCAAGAAATATTTAGGAAATGCAAAATTCAGAGCAGATAAAGTCAAGGAAAAAGAAGGTAAAATTGGTGTTGTCAATGGACTTGCATGGACAGCTGTTGGAGGGACAACTTTAGAAGTGCAGGCAGTAAAAATGGAAGGAAAAGGTGTATTGCAGCTTACAGGAAAATTAGGAGACGTAATGCAGGAATCAGCTAGAGTGGCTTATTCTTATGTAAGACATATAAAAAATGAACTTGGTATCAAGGAAAAATTTAATGAAACAACAGATGTTCATTTACACTTCCCAGAAGGAGCAGTACCGAAAGACGGGCCATCAGCAGGTATCACAATTACAACAGCAATTATTTCAGTATTGACGGATAAGGAAGTTAGGCAGGATGTCGCAATGACAGGAGAGATTACGATTACTGGAGAGGTTTTGGCAGTTGGCGGAATCAAAGAAAAGGTAATTGGGGCTCACAGAGTTGGAATTAGAGATGTAGTGCTTCCTTATGACAATAAAGTTGATACGGAGGAATTGCCAAAGGAAATTGCAGACCAGATGAGATTCTACTTTGCTAAAACTTATGATGATGTGAAAAAGATTGTTTTTGTAGAGAAGAAAGAAGTAAAAAAAGCAGGAAAAAGAAAATAAATTATA
>NZ_CALHQO010000502.1:0-1846 GCF_938036635.1 uncultured Leptotrichia sp. | reverse complement strand
TAATCTCGGGGCTGAAATCTTTCGGTTATTTAAAAATTCGATGTTCATTGATGAAACTCCATATTCAGATGAAACATTGGTTCCCATAAAAAATATTACTATTAAAAATAAAATCTTTAGAAAAATTAGAAAATTCAAAAAATAAAGTAGAAAATATAAGTCAAGATTTTGAGATAAAAAACGGATATAAATACAAAAAATCTAATGGAGAAAGCTCAACCTTTACTCCGAGAAATCTTAGATATGCTGAAAATTTGATTAATAACCTAGTTTCTTATGAAGACTTACGAAAAGAATACTGTGAAACAGTAAATAAAATTATTAAGGTAGATAATGGAATAATGCCAGGTACAACTAAACCTTTTGAAGAAGTAACCTATACTCAAGTAGATGACGCTTATAGAGAACATTTACAAAAAATAGCACAAATTAGACAAGTATTTGATACAATTTATGGAAATGATAATGATTTGGAAAATGGAGCTGGTTGTCATTATACAGGAACACATTGGAATAATGCAAATTCACAATATAAAGCAAAACAATTTTATAATGATGAGATAATAATATTTTTGAATAATCACGGTTATGGTATACAAAATAGTGTTAATTCTCATTCAAAAAAACAAACAAAGGAAGTTATTAATAAAAATCAAGAAGAAATAGATAATCAAGAAATTGAAAGAATAATTGACGAAACAATAAATCAAATTGACCAAACTCAAAAATAATAGTTCAACAAATTCAGATGAAAGCGATGCTGAATATTCAGAATAGAAAACAAAAGAGAAAATTTTTTATTGTAAGAGCCGATTTAAGAGTTTATTTTTGTTATTTGAGGAAAATATCAAAAATGAGTTTAAATGCTCTCTACAGGGCTTATACAGAGTTACAAGTGCATATCTTAATCAACAGGGCCTCTAAAAAATGAAAGGCCCTGTATTTTGTTGCAGATTTATTTGTTTTTAGTTTTTTCATCCAATTTTTCAATAATTTCTTTATAAACACTTGGCTTTTTCAAAGGTACTTTTTCAAATATTTTTTCCATTCTTTCTATTTTTTCATCATCATATCCTGTTTTGCTTTCATCCAAATGATATACTTCAAGATAATTTATAAAATCATTTATATTATTTGTTGAACGAAGGCTTATAAATGAAAGAAAATCCTTGATTCCAATATAAAATGTATGTTTTTTATTTGGACTTCGCACAGATACCACTTTAGGATTTCTTATAGCGTCTTCTATATCTCCATAAACTACCCCATCTTTTTCATCTATCGAATTTATCACATTGAATGAAAATCCTAAATTTTCTAAATAATCAATAAAACATATTATAGCTGTTATTCTTTTATTTTCTTTAAATAAAGCACTTAAAATTTCCCTTATTTCTGACTTTTTTTCTTTTTTAAAAAATTTTTCCAATTCATTTAAAGGTATCTCAAGTATTCTAAAAAAATCAAGCAAAGTATTAAATGGTATTGTTCTTTTCCCAACTTCATATTTTTGTATACTTAATTTTGTTATATCCATTTGTTTGGCAAGATTTTCCAAACTCAATCCTTTTCTTTTTCTATAATTTCTTATTATTTCTCCCAAAATTTTATTATTCAATTCTTTATTATTTTCTTCCATAATTTTTCTCCAATCTTTGTTAGTACCATAATTATATAATAAATTTTACAAAATTTCAATAAATTTTTTAACCAAAAAGATGTATTTTTAAAAAAATATGCCAAAAATATATTGACAAATTTAAAAAATAGTGGTACAACTATATTGTGATTCAAAAGTATAATTTATTTTAAAACACATCTTTTTGAATATAAAAGTTATTCTTCT
>NZ_CALHQO010000501.1:0-6371 GCF_938036635.1 uncultured Leptotrichia sp. | reverse complement strand
AATTTAAATTTTATCATTAAATAAAATTTTTAGAGGTAGAAACAAGCAATTAAAATAATTTTCTCATTTTTTTTTAACTAAGAATGTGATATTATAATATAAAAATAAATAGCAAAATCAAAAATTATGATAAGAGGTGTTTATCAATGGGAAAAATTACAGAAAAATTTAAGAAGTTATTTGGATATTTTAAGGGAGGGGTTGACAGGTTTAGAGTGACGGTTGTCTTTACGTTAATGGTTTTTGGATTAGTTGTTTTGACTACAGAACTTGAGAATCTTAGTTATGAAAAGCTTTCTGTTGTTTCTTCGAGCTTGGTAGAGATAAATAAATGTTTTGTGCTTGGTATTTTTTTAACTGCGATGTTTGAAGTTATTAGGGAACAATATTTTGAAGAAAGAAAAAAATGGATAATTAGAACTATTTATACAGTTTTAACTGTTATTATTGGATTTGGAGCTTATGTTCTCTGTTTTGTTGTTTATAATTTTGAAATCGGATTTTGGATGTTGTTGCCTATTTCAATATTAATTTTTCTTTTAGTACCTATTTTAAAAAATGAAAATAAGGAAAAATATTTACAGTCTGTGTTTGTAAATTTTGTTGTATCATCAATTTTTGCAACTGTGCTTTATATCGGAATTTCATTAATTTTAGCAACAATTACTGCATTGTTTGGGTTTGAGATGTTTTATGGCTTTGTTTTAAGATTTTATATGTATTTGGGGGTATTTGTATTTGATGTTTTGGGAATATCGTTTTTCTTGTCATTGTTGAAAAAGCCTAGTGATAACTTGGAAAATTATGATTTTCCGTATATTTTAAAAATGCTTATAAAATTTGTAATTACTCCGTTAATTATTATTTATACAGGGATTTTATATGTTTATATTGCAACTGTAGCAATATTTATGAAATTACCAAAGGGAATAATTTCTCGTTTTGTCCTTTGGTACATAGCGTTTAGCCTTATTATTATAATTTTGATAACTCCGTTTGTTAAAAATGACAAATTTTTAGGTAATTTTAAAAAATATTTTCCATATTTTTCTATACCTTTAATTTTTGTTTCACTGTTTGCAATTTTTCAAAGAATTTACCAGTATGGAATTACAGAGAACCGGTATTATGTGCTTCTTCTTATATTCTGGCTATTTTTCTGCATGATTTTATACATAATAAAATCAAAAGTGACAGGAGTTTTTATAAGTTTGATTATTTGTTTAATAATTGCTGTTTATACTCCATTTAGTGCAGAAAAAGTGAGTGTTTACAGTCAAAGTCAAAGACTGAAGAGAATGCTTGTAAAATACGGAGCTTTAAAAGATGGAAAAGTTTCCAAAATTACACAAAACTTGACTAATAGACAAGGAAATGAACTTTATACAGCGATTGACTATATATCTGCTAGACAAGACTCATCGGTTAAAAATCTTGGATTAAAAAATTCTGCTGGAAAAATCTATCAAACTTCTAATGATTTGGAAAAGGATTTGGGAATTAAAGATTCTTGGAAAGAGTATTATTCTTATGGTATTGAAGATGATGATGACAGAGAAAGTTATGATGAAAGAAAAGTAATTACATATAACTTAAAGACAAATGAGAATACTTCAGCTATTTTGGAAACAAATGGTTATGATAATGTTATTCATTACCAAAAAGGATGGGGAGAAGCATCTGCTCAGACAAATGAATCTGATAAATACAAAGTTGTCATTCTAAATAAAATAATAACAATAAGTGCTAAAAATGGTACAGAACTTGCGAAATTTAATTACGAAGATGTAATAAAGCAAGTATCAACAAAATTAAAAACTCTAAAACTTCAAAATATAGGAAGTCAAGAAGAAGAATACAAAGTTCCTCAAAAAGACTTTGAATACATTGGAACAGCAGGAAATATAAGTTACAAAATTTCATTACAAAGTATTTATGAAGAAACAAAGGATGGGAAAATGACGGATATGAATTATGAGTTTGATTTTATGTTTTCTGAGAAAAAATAATTACTAAAGAATGAAAGTAGAAAATCGGAATCCTGCTGAAATAAGGTCAAAGTTGATTTAAAAGTTATAAGTTTGATTTTCGATTTTTATGAAAGGAGAAAAATGACAATAAGAAAAAAATATATGTTAATAAATTTTTCTGTTACGATATTTGTATTACTAATTGTATTCGTTTTGTGGTTACGAATGCGACACTCAATTTTTAATTATATATTGATTATTTCGCTAATCTTGGTATTTGAATTTTTAAAAATAGACAAAAGAATGTATATATACTTTTATCAAAAATATATGAATATATTAAATGAAGAACTTGATCCTGAAAAATTTATAGAAATTACGCAAAATGAATACGACAGAAATAAAAATAAGCGATATAGAAATTATATGAAACTGAATCTTTGTGCGGGATATTCTTCGCTAGGAAAAGTAGAAGAAGCGTATCAAAATTTAAAAGATATAGATTTATCCAAAAAATCATTATTCAGGGAACAGGATAAAATCCTGTATTACTATAATGAAGCACTGTTATTGCATGGACTCGAAAGAAAAGAAGAGGCAATAGTGATTTACAAAGAAAAAGTTTTAAAAATGATGGAGAAATTTAAAACTAAAAAAGGAATTGATGAAACAAATGCTATGATTGAATTTTTAAATGGAATTTTATTTTATGAAAATGATAGCACAAAAATGATAGAAATTTTATCAGAAACATTAAAAAAGCTAAGTGTTAAACGTCAGGTTTTGGTAATTAAACATTTATTGGCAAACTATAAGTCAAAAGCAGGCGAAATGGAAGAAGCAAGAAAATTATACGAAGAAGTTATTGAGAAAGGGAATAAGTTATACATTGTAGAAGAGGCAAAAGAAAAGTTGAATAAAATGTAATTATAAAAAAATAAATCGGAATTAATCAATATTTTGAATATATTCCGATTTTTTATTAATTTAAATTTGTAAACTATTTTACGATTTTTTTTATTTGAATATTAAAACAGTTTTTTTGCAACTTCTATATTTTTCACAAAACACACCTTTCCATCTTCTCTATATTCCAAAAGCATTGGATAAATTTCCACTCCATTTTTTATCGCTTCATAAAAAGTTTCTGAGAAGTTCCTATCGATAATATGTTCAGGTGCAAAAATTTCTGATTTTCTAAAAATCAAAATAAAGACAGCTGTTCTAAATCCCTCTTTTTTTAGTTCTATCAGTTCCTTCAGATGTTTTAAGGCACGCACGGAAGGAGAGCCAGGAAATTGGGCATTTTTTCCATTTACCAAAGTACAGCCTTTTACCTCAACGTAAATTTTATCTTTTTCAGTTTCCAGGTAGAAATCAAGTTTACTATTGTTATACTTAATTTCAGGTTTTATATACAAAGGTTTTCCAAATGGTGAAATTTGTGCATTGTTAAATATAGATTCTGTAATGTAGCGATGAAAAGCTGTATTAATAAGTATAATTTCTCCATGAACCTTTACTGCGATTACATCCCATTTAGTTTTTCGATTCTCATTATTAGCCTTTTTTATAAGCAGCTCAGCCCCATCAATCAATAATTCTGTTAGCCTGCCGGTATCATGCAAATGAGCAAAATCTTCTCCAGAATAATCTTCATTTTTACAGTTGCTTTTAAATTCAAATCTGACTGTAAATCGGGTAACCCTTTCTTTGAAATTTACGATTTTATCGTAATTTATAGTATAAAGAATTTTATTTTTTTTCATTTATCTTTCCTCTTTAAATAGTTATGATTTTAGAATATCACATTTAAAATAAATAAACAAGAAAATTTTATGGCTATTAATAAAGTAAAAAATATGTGATATAATAAATGATAATTTAAAAAATAGTTTTAATAAAAAAGAAAGGAAAATATTATGTTTGCAGATATTATTAAAGTATTTATTTTAAGCCTTGTGGAAGGGCTTACAGAGTTTATACCTGTCAGCAGTACAGGACATATGATTATTGTGGATCAGTTTTTGCAGCTTTCTCAAAACGAGGAGTTTGCCAATGCATTCAAGATAATTATACAGTTAGGGGCGATTTTATCGGTAGTTGTGTATTATTGGAAAAGAATTTTTCCATTTGCAAAAGGGCTTAGCAAGAGTCAGAGAGCTGATATTATTCAGATGTGGATAAAAATAGTAATTGCAGTGCTTCCTGCAGTTGTGCTAGGACTTCTTTTTGATGATATTATTGATAAAGTACTGTTTAATTCGGTAGTTGTGGCAGTAATGCTGGTTATTTATGGAGTTATACTTATCTGGCTTGAGTCGAGGGAGAAAAAGGAAGGCGGAATTACTTCAATTACCCAAATGTCAGTAAAAACTGCGATTGGAGTAGGGCTGTTTCAATGTCTTGCGATGATTCCTGGAACTTCGAGATCGGCTGCTACGATTATTGGTGGAGTTTTGCTTGGATTAAATAGAGTTTTAGCAACGGAATTTTCATTTTTTCTTGCGATTCCGACAATGCTTGGGGCGACACTTTTAAAACTAGTGAAACTTGGTACAGCTTTAAATGGATATGAATGGTTTTTAATTGCATTAGGTTTTGTGCTGTCATTTGTATTTGCGTATGCTGTGATAAAAGTATTTATGAATTACATTAAAAAGCACGATTTCAAGATATTTGGATATTATCGGATTGTTCTTGGGATAGTTGTGCTGTTGTTATACTTTATGGGAGTTATAAAATAGATGATAAGAGCGAATATTGAGATTAATCAGAATAAACTTGAGGAATTTATACGTGTGCTTTTGCCTGAGCATTATGATATTTTTTCTGAAAATAGTGAAAATGATGTGGAAATTAGTGTTAATTTTAGAAAAAATCAAGATGTGGAAAACTTTGAGAATAATTGTGGAAAACTAAAAGATTCAGAAAGTGATAACACAGAAATAATTACTGTAAATACAGTATTAATTGATAAAAAAAATGGAAAAATTTTAAAAGAAGTAACATTTTCACATAAGAAAGTCAATGAAGAATATTTTGATCAGGCAGAAGTTATGGCAAAAAGTTCCTTGATGAAACTTTTTGATAAAAAAAATGAATATAAATGGGGTATTTTAATAGGAGTACGTCCTACAAAGATTGTAGGGCGTTTTTTAAAGATGGGGTTATCTTATAATGAAATTAACGAAATATTGGAAAAAATATATCTTGTAAGCAATGAAAAAAGAAAACTTCTACTAGACATTGTAAAACGTCAAGAGCCATATCTGGACAAAGAAACAATTGGAATTTATATAGGAATTGCCTTTTGCCCTACAAAATGTTCATATTGTTCATTCCCAGCCTATCTTCTACGAGGGAAATATGCAGAGCGATATGATGAATACATAGGGTCTATTTATCACGAAGTGCGTGAAATCGGTCAATTAACACAGGAATTAGGCTTAAAAATTAACACAATTTATATTGGTGGAGGAACGCCTTCAATTTTAACGGCGAAAGAAATTGACAAATTGCTAAAAACAGTAAAAGAAAACTATAATTTAGATTATTTAAAGGAATTTACATTTGAAGCTGGAAGAATTGATACACTGGATGAAGAAAAATTAGCTATTATCAAAAGCTATGGAATAAATAAAATTAGTATAAATCCGCAGTCTTTTAATGAAAAAACTTTAAAACTTGTAAATCGTTATCACGACAGGGAACAGTTTGATAATGTCTACAAACTTGCTAAAAATTATGGATTGGAAATAAATATGGACTTGATTTTAGGCTTGCCACGTGAAACTACAGAAGATATTTTGTATACAATGGAAGAAATTTCCAAATACGATATGGAAAATCTGACAATTCATAATCTAGCAATAAAAAATGCAAGTCGTCTTAACAAAGAAAATTATGCTCACGAAGACATATTAGATTATGAAAAAATTTACGAAAAAATCGAAAATGTAACTAAAAATAAAGAGCTTTTTCCATATTATATGTATCGCCAGAAAAACAGCTTTCAATGGGGAGAAAATCTTGGATATTCCTTAAATGGAAGTGAATCGATTTACAATATCGAAATGATTGAGGAAAATAAGACAATCATTGGAATTGGAGCTGGAGCGATTACGAAACTTATCTGGTTTGATGAAGAAAAAAATCGAGATAATATAAAAAGGCTCGTAAATCCTAAAGATCCGCTGGTGTGGATGAATGAGCTGAAAGATCGGCTGGAACAGAAAAAATCTGAAATTTCAAAATTATTTCAAAAGTTTTAAAATAAATACCCCTAGTCAATTAAGATTAGGGGATTTTTGTTATATTTAAATTTCACTTATGAATAGTTTCATATTCAAAGATATACTCAAACCTATTTTAATTTAAACTGCTAAAACTATATAAATT
>NZ_CALHQO010000500.1:0-6374 GCF_938036635.1 uncultured Leptotrichia sp. | reverse complement strand
ACGCCTCCAAAATCCTATTTTTCAGAAGTTTATTCAAAAATCTTCTCGCCGTAGAATCCGAAACATTCAAAATCTTTTGAGCCTCACTATTATCAATATAATTATTTTCCTCAAAATACACTTTCAGTATTTTCAGCCTTTGTAACTCTTTATCAGTCAAAATATCAGTCATTTTTAAGTCATTTTTTTCTTTTTTCACAATATTTCTACTTTCTTCTGTCATATACAACCGTAAATTTAACAACCATTCTTCTTTTTTATAATCATTCATTGATATTCTTATTGATATTTCAGGATTATATTTTTCTTCCATCAACAAAAATTACAACGAAAAAATGTTCTAGTTACACACTTTTTACGACGAAAAAATGCAAACATATTGCAAAAATTATAACGATACTTCATTATTTTTAAATTTGCTAAAAGCCATACAAACCCCTTTTTTCATTAAATAGTAGCTTTAACAACTCTATTATAATAGAAAATGTTTCTTACTTGAAAATTTTATTTCTGCATAACTTATTTTTAAACCTTATCTGTATTATCATTAATCAATTCCAAATAGTCATTTCCCCAATCGCATAAAGTTTTTAATACAGGCTCAATAGAACTACCTATGTCAGTTAGAGAATATTCAACTTTTGGAGGAATTTCAGGATAAATAGTTCTTTTTATTATTTTTTTATCTTCAAGTTCTCTCAATTGCTCTGTCAAAGTTTTTGTAGTAATATTTCCTAGGTTTCTTTGCAATTCATTAAATCTGACCACTTTTTTAATATACAAATTCCATAAAATCCTTAATTTCCATTTTCCACTGAGTATGTTTATTCCTAACTCCATTGGACAAACTTTTGAAACTGCTTCTGTTTTTGACATATTTTTCCTTCCTTTAATAAAGTATCAAAAAAGATACTTTATATCAAAAATGTGCGTACTTGTATTGATTACAAGAGGTATGTTATACTTTATTATATCAAAAATAATAGAAAGATGAAAGGGTGAGAAGATATGATAATAGACAGTCACCAACATTTAATATTGCCAACAGAATTACAAATTGAACAAATGAATAAAGCAGGAGTAGACAAGGCAATACTTTTTACAACGACTCCACATCCTGAAAAAGCTAAAACATTGACTGAATTTAAAAATGAGATGTCAATTTTATTTAAAATTTTAGGAGGAGAAAATTCTCTTGAAAATAATAAAAAAAGATTTAAAAAGGATATTTCTGATTTAATAAAAGTAATAAATAATTATCCTGATAAATTTTATAGCTTTGGAACTGTTCCACTTGGATTATCCCTTGAAGAAACTCAAATCTGGATAAAACAATATATTATTGACAATGGATTAAAAGGCGTTGGCGAATTTACACCAGGAAATGATGAGCAAGTAAGCCAATTGGAAACAATTTTTAAAGCACTAAAACACTATGAAAACTTTCCCATATGGGTTCACACTTTTAATCCAGTCACTCTAAACGGTATAAAAATTCTTGAAAATCTCACAAGAAAATATTCCAAAACACCAGTAATTTTTGGACATATGGGAGGTTATAACTGGATGGAAGTAACAGATTTTGTAAAAAATACACCAAATGCCTACATTGATTTATCCGCCGCTTTTTCTACACTCGCATTAAAAATGATAATAACAGAAGTTCCTGACAAATGTCTATTTAGTTCTGACGCTCCTTACGGTGATTCATTTTTAAATAAACAAGCAATAGAATATTTAAGTCCATCTAAAAAAATATCAGATAAAATACTTGGAGAGAATATCATAAAATTATTGGGATTAAAATAAATTTTAACAGGGGTATTCTTACCATACCCCTATTTATCTTCAAAATTTTTCTACATTGACTAAAAATTTACTCCTGATTTAAAATAAAAAGCTTTTTTAAAATTTAAATAGGGGTATAAGGATTAAGCTGTGTCTGAAAACTCAAAATCTATGTTATTTTTAATATTTTTTGATTTTAGAAATTATACAAAGTACGATATAATCAGTATTTATTATTTTTGAATTTAGAAAAATTTGTTAAAAATTCATCATTTTGAGAGTTTTAAGACATTCCCTAATTCAAAAATCTCAAAATCATTTCCAATAAATTTATTCCATTTCAATAACCGCCATATATGGCAAATGATCCGACAGCTTTGTCCATTCCTGCGAATCATCATTTATAAAAAAACTTTGCTTAGTTCTGTAATTTGCATCTTTTTTTGCCATTATATAGTCAATTCTCTGTGTTTCAAGATTTCTGTTTTCAAGATTTGATTTATTTTCTAAATCCTTGCCTTCAAAATAAGTGTCATTCCAGTTTTCAGTAATTTTACGATAATGCTCTGTTGTTGGCAAAAGGTTAAAATCACCGCATAAAAATTTCACATCTCCCTTAAAATAATCTATAACTGTCATTAAATCATCAATTTGGGTACTTTTTACTGTAGGTTCATAATCTAGATGAGTATTTATAACCAAAATATGTTTTTTATACTTTGAACTAATTTGTGTCGCTAAAACCTGTCTTTTTTCATTTCCAGCAGACGGCAGCTCGTGAACATATATATTTTTCACATCATATTTTGAAACAAACGCAATTCCAAATTCTCCCTTATCAAAATCCATTGCCTTTTGAAAATAATAATAATTATACCCAAGTTCAAGTGCAAAATCCTGCGTTACGTCACGAAAATTACTTCTTTTCGTATTTTTATCAACTTCCTGCAATGCAACAAAATCAGGCTTATATTTTTTTATGCTTTTTGCCAATTTTTTCCCATCCGCAAGCCTTGCTCCATAAATATTGTAAGTCATTATTCTAAATTCCATTTTTTATTTCCTATCCTTTTTATTTTATCTGTATAAGCAATTACCCTATTGATAAAAACCATTCTTATTCATCTTTAGTCAAATATTCATAACTTCGATTTTTATCTTTTCCATCTCCATTTGGAAGCACTTCAAATGTATTGTAATCGCCATCTTCTAAAATTTTTCTTCAATGTTTCAATAATAATTTTCTCTTCCTTAGCAACTTCTTTTTCATAATTTTCATTATTCTCATATATATCTGTTATCCAATTTTTTACTTTAACAAGGGGTACTAACCCCTTGCTTCATAATCCTTCTTTTATTAAATTCTAAAAATATATAATTTTTGAAGAAGTCTATTACTATGTTCCTCTTTATTGCCTAAAATTTAATACCCAGTTTTTCCACTTTCCAATCCTGTTACAATTGCAATTCCTGAACTTGTTCCTAGTCTTGTTGCTCCTAATTCAATATATTTTTTTGCAGTTTCAAGGTCTTTCACTCCACCACTTGCCTTAACTTCTGCTTTATTTCCAACAGTTTTTTTCATAAGCTCTACATCTTCAAATGTTGCCCCTCCTGTTCCAAATCCTGTCGAAGTTTTTACAAAATCTGCCTTTGCATTAACTGATAATTCACATGCTTTCACTTTTTCGCCGTCAGTCAAATAGCAAGTTTCGATTATAACTTTCAGAACATTGCTTCCAATTGCCTCTTTTATTTTTCTGATTTCATTTTCCACTAAATCATAATCCTTGTCCTTCAATGCTCCAACATTAATAACCATATCAATTTCCGAAGCACCGTCTTCAATAGCCTTTTTAGCTTCAAACACCTTAACATCCGTCGCCATCGCTCCCAAAGGAAACCCAACTACTGCCGCAACTTTCACATCGCTGTCCTTAACTTGACTAAAAGCATATTCAACATTCGCCCCATTTACACAAACTGAATAAAATCCATATTCTTTCGCTTCATCGCATAATTTTTTTACATCTTCCCTTGTAGCTGTTGCTTTCAAAATTGTATGATCAATAAATTTGTTTATTTTCATTATTATCATTTCCCTTCCTTAATTTGTTGTTTATTATTTTTATTCTACTATAAGTATACCGAGTTTTTCTCATTTTAGCAACTTTATTTTAAACAAAAAAATACCTCCAAGCCTTTCAGTTTTTTGGTATTTTAATTAAAACAAATTACATTTTATTTTTAAATACTCCTGCATTATTTAAAACCTTATCTTTTACTTCATTTGTAGCGTCTATTTTTTGATATAACGTAGGAGTCCAATCTACTTTTGTTAAACTTTCATCAAATTTATCAATCTTCTGTCCATTAAATATATTATTAACAGTTGTAAGTTCTTTTCCACCAAAGACTTTTACAAAATCTTTATAATCTCTGCCTTCTATATCTGCAACATTGTTTTCAGCATATATTTTTGAATTTTTTCCAACTCCTAAAGAATAAGAATAACTATATTCGCTATTTTTATTGTCTGATTGATAATAATTATTATACACATGAACCTTTCCAAATCTTACTCTTGGTACTCTCCGAACTAAATTATGAAAATAATTATGGTGTAAAGTCACATTCAATTTCCCTTCATCCGCTACTTTTGAATCACTACTACCTATCAAAATTGCTTTATTATGATTTTCAAAAATATTATATGATAAAGTTATGTAATCTGATTGATTTGTTATATCAACTAAACCATCTCTATGCTCATATTTACGACCAAAATATTTTTCAACAGTTTCAGGTCCATCTTGAAAATGACAATGATCTATCCAAATATGAGTACCGCCCTTTATTGAAATACTGTCATACTCAGAATTCCAGTTACCTTCTTTTCCATCTTTCGGATCCCATGATGGAAAATAATCATAAGGAGATTCGAACATTATATTTCTTACAATTACATTATCAGAATCTATTACTAAATCTACACCTTTTAATTTTGCATTTTCAATTCCAATTATACTTGTATTAGCAGGAACATGAACTGTAATATTTTTACTTTGATTTTTTTGAGATTGTCCTCTTTTTGCTTCCTGATCTTCTTTCAAACTTTTAGATGCTGAACTTTGAGAAGCATGAGTTTCCAAATATTTTTCAAAATCATACCCTTTAGCCATATAATCATCCCTCTTTAAAGTCTTACCATTATCATCTGTATCAAAATCTATCGTCCCATATATCATCAAAATCTTAGGCTCCGAATTTTTCCTATTTCCAATTGCTGCAACAAACTCTTTCTTATTTGTAACTTTAAATATATTTTTCTGAACAGCTTGAGCTCCACCCGTAGTTCCTTTACCTTCTGAAGCAAATCCATCATTTTTAGCTAATACTTCTCGTATAAAATCAGTTTTTTCAGCCGAACACAATACTGAAGAAATCATTAAACTAATTACTAAAATTATTTTTTTCATACTTTCATCTCCTTTGTATTTTACTAAAATATCCTCTCTTTGTATTTACATTAAATCATTATAATCAATTGCTGATTCTAAATAAGAAAATAAATTTTTTTAATTAGTGTCATTCGTATTTGTCATAAAATCAATCTTCCATATATATACATATATAATATATAGTACACAAAAAAAGTCAATACTTTTTTCATATTTCAATTTTTAGCAACTATCTTTTAGCAATTGCAGTAAAAGTAAATTTATCAGGATGATAAGTTATTGTTTCATATTGGAAAAGATTTCCGTTGGATAAATAGGCGTAAGTTTCAATGACTACAACTCTGTCAATATTTTCAAGATTTATATGACGTCTTTCCTCATCTGTTGCACTTCTGAATTTTATTTCCCGTCTTGAATACGATATTTTTAAATTTAATTCATTTTCCAGATATTCATAAATAGACTTGCTGGCTATCTCATCATTCAGATAAGTGACTATTTTTCTATCAAAATAAGAAGTGGCGTACTGAACAACTTCGCCATTCAAGGAATATGTACGGACAACCTTGTAAAAATCAGCAGTTTTAGAAACATTAAATTTTTCCATCAGTTCCTCGACACCTTGTACTATATATAGACTAACTAAATTTGCCTTGACATCTATATTTTTTATCTTATTCAATTCCTGAAATGTCTGTATTGAAGTAAGCGAAATATTTTTCAAATCCCCTTTTTCAACCACAATTGACCTTTTACCTTTTATTTTTTGAATATATCCTTCCGATTCCAGCAAAGCAAGTGCTTTTCTCACAGTAAGCACTGAACAGGAATAGTCTTTGGCAAAATCTGCTTCCTTTTTTAAATAATCTTTTGGTTTCAATTTTCCATCTTTAATTTGTTTTTTTATATTGTTATATACTTCTTTATATTTACTCATTCTTTACCTTTCCAAAATTATAGTCAATCCTTTTTAAAATTTGAAGTAAGAATATGTAAAAACACGAAATTGTCTATATCCAACCTTCTATATCGTTCTAAACTGAAATGCTATAATCCCTTTAACATCGTATTTCTTTTTTATAATTTGAATGAAATAACCACAACTTTTAAAGTTAATTTATTATA
>NZ_CALHQO010000499.1:0-2275 GCF_938036635.1 uncultured Leptotrichia sp. | reverse complement strand
ATTTTTAATATATTTTATCTTTAAAAAGAAGCTTTCAACCCTAATTTAAGACTGTTATTTTTAGAACCATTAAATCCATACGATAAACTTACGTTCATATTATCATTTACTTTATAATCTCCACCTATATCAAAGCTAAATGACTGTCTAGAATAGTTTAGTGGAGAAATATCGTATCGATTAGTATAACTTCTTTTTGTATGATACGAAGCTTTTTTATTTCTAAATCTATATTCTGATTGTCCAAATAAAGTAAATTTACCAAAAGTTTTTTCACCATAAATTCCTAAAAATTCGTTTGTTCCAGTTTGTGAAGTATTAGAAACATTAATTTTACTCATGTCTCCTTCTTTAATTCCTGTTATGCCTAACCCTAAGTATGGCTTTATATATCCATTATCAAATATGAATTTATAACCTAATCTCATTGAAGCATCCAATATTCTAGATTTATATTTCACATTATCCATTATATTAAAAGAATCGGCTTTATACTTATGGTTATTGTATGAATATGTTAAAATTCCTGCTAAATCGAGTTTTTCAGTAAATTCATATTTTCCCTCTAATAATGCCTGAAAAGAATCAATATCCTCTTCAATTCCACTAAAAACTCCATTATAATCAACATTAGAATTCTGATATCCTAAAGCTCCACCAAATGTAAATTTTCCAAAATCTTTTAAAGCGGATAATAATATTCCTTGTGAATTTGAAGTATAATTTATGTTATTCAATTTATCACTATAGCTCGTACTAATATTTCCAATATGAGTTATATTTACATCCAGTTTATCATCCTCTGTATTTTCAATGTTTCTATAAATTTCATCATTTATTTTTTTTACAAGATCAAAATCCACTTTTGATCTAGGTGCTTCTATTAATATTTTATGATACACAGGAATTGCTGCTGTAGGAGACGTTGCAGTATTATTATTCCCTGGAGTATTTGAACTTCCTGGTGTTGTAGCAGGATTTACAGGTGTTACAGTAGGTACTGATTGCACTTGGGCTGCAGGGACAAATACACGAATGTAGTCAATAACACTCTGTGCTGAGTCCAATCCAGTTATCGGATAGCCATTACCTCCTACTCCCCCTTGAAACATAATATTCCATGTAGAATCCAACCTATTGTCTTTTATTGAATCTTCAATGAATTTATTATAAATACCTGCTCCTTTTGAATCTGTAGCAAACGAATACACTTTATTATCATCAACCCAATATGTAATAATTGCTTCATTAGGAGTTGAAGATGGTTCCACTGATACTGAATAAACATGAAAATCATTCTGAACATCAGATTTTACTCTAAAATTTTTAATTCCACCATTTACTACATTTTTTTGAACTGTCCCCATTTTCTTATTATATAAATGAATTGATTGAGTAACCACATTTTTTCCATTTGTCGGTGCAAAAAATTCCCCAATATCTAATTCTGCAGTAGAAGCGCCATTATAATGAGTTACCCATGGAGCATGCCAAAAACCTATTTCATTTGCAACTTTTGCCCTCACATCAATTCTCGAATACAATGGATAAAAAACATTTGCAGGATTAGCTGCATATCTTCCTCCTGAAGTTATAAATCCGGAATTCCAAGCTTCTCTGCTTTGCCCATCAGAAGTGGTAATTGTAGTACCTCTCATTCTATTTGAATTTATATTTAAAACTCCATTTCCTTGTGCGTCAGTTGTTTCTGAAATTTGACTTGCATTATAGTATTGAATCATATCCTGCGGATGTCCATAAGTATTGTTATTGTCATATGCTGACCATTTACTTGTATCAAAACTGTTATCATTAAATTCATCTCCACCGTAATAAGTCCAACGTTCGCTTTCGGTATTGGCTTTTATTTGAGAATTTGAAGTATTTGATATTTTTTTAGAACTATTAGAAAGTGGCTGTTTATCAATTTTATCTATCGTCATCCCAGTGTTTGGGGAGTGTTTTGACTTGCGTTTGGAAATTGGAACTTCATACATTGTAGAAAATGAAAATCTCACTTTTGGTTTTTTCTTTGAAAAACTATCTTCAATTTCGTTTTTCTGTATCTTATTTTTTTTGAAATTAAAATTAATATCTAGATTATCTGAATTAAAGTTTTGATTTTTTTCATTTTCATTAATTTTTTCTCTTTCAACTTTCGTATCCATTCCAGTTGCATTTAATATTCCAGTAAATGCCGTCAGAAAAAAAGTTGCTGTTGCTTTTGAATTTATTTTCATTGGATTTTTTTTACTATATTCTATATTATTTTTAT
>NZ_CALHQO010000498.1:0-1182 GCF_938036635.1 uncultured Leptotrichia sp. | reverse complement strand
AGTTAATAAAATAGTGGATTTACATACTGTTCAATTTCATATTGCAATTTAAGATCTGCTTTTAACTTTAAGCATAACTAAGAATAATATATCTAGGCCTTAAATTAAATTCTCACTAACTAAGAGTATGAATTAAAGTAGTTAGTTAAATATTATTCATTCTTTTGGTTATGTGTTAATAGCTTTTAATTACCTTATATTTATCAATTATTCTTTATAAACTCTATAATGTAATCCTTAAACTCTTGCAATTCAGATACTTTAATATAATAGCCCAAATTAGTCATAATAGGAGTTTGAGATAAAACTGTTTGATTTGATGTAGGAATATTTACAACTCTTAATTCCCCTTCAGCCGTATATACAGGTCCACCATATAGAACACCAATAAGCATTACCCTTTGTCTTCCCAAATAAGTTTCACCCATTCTATTGGAATATCCATTTTCATTTAATATAAAAATTGGCGAACCTGACGAGCCAGGAAAACAAGCCATATCCACCAATCCAATCCCACACTCATTAAAATCTATAGCTGGATGAGATGCAGTATAGCCTCTTCTAAATATAGGAAAATTATTTTTTTCATCCCAAAGTCCAATAGGATAACCAACCATAACTAATTCTTCAATAGCACTTAATTCTTCAATATCTTGTGCCGTTGCTATTGAATTATCATTAGTGATTGCATAAAATACTTCCATTCCAGTCCTACGTTTAACTTCTTCAAATAAAGGTTGAACAAAACAAAAACACAAATCTTTAGATGAATGGAATATCCAATTACATACATAAGTAACTTTATAGTTTTGATTAGATCCATTTTCTTCATCTTTTAAATGCAAATAAAATGTCATAACTTCTTTTGGATTATTATTTAAGACATGTTTATTAGTAATAAGTATTGGAACGAATTTATCATCAGAAGTATCAAAAGAGTAAAAAAATCCTGTACCTGATGATCCATTACTTGTTTCTAATCTAACAGTATTAAACATCAACCATTCAGAAAGTGTTTTAGGCTCCATTATATTCTATACTCCATAAATTTAAGCTTTTAATTGAAAATATTTAATAAAAGCCTCCCATCAAATGGCGGGAGGCTTTTTATACACACTAAAATTCACTAACTCCCTTTCAAACTTATTCTTTTACCTTTCAGTTGAATTCAGAATTACTCAA
>NZ_CALHQO010000497.1:0-4730 GCF_938036635.1 uncultured Leptotrichia sp. | reverse complement strand
GGACTTTATCTAATGATTATAATAAATTTTCTTCAATAGATTTAGTAATTGAAAAAAATATAAAAAAACACAGATTAAATTGCCATATAGGTGGAAAATTATTAATATTGGGTTGTAGTAGAAGTAATAGGCTGTTTACTCAAGCTTCTCAAATGTTTGAAATGTTTATGTCTAATAATCCAGATTTTATAACATTTTTCAAAAATAATATTGATATGATAATGCCTGATGATTATGATAGTAAAAAAAATAAATATGGCTATTTAAAAAATGATTATGGAACATTTTTCTTAATTCGTGTAATTCTTCATGCAATAAGAGGAGATTTTGAAGAAGTCAAAAAAAGATGTAGTGCATATTTGGAAAAGCCACTGAAAGATAGTTATTATAAATATGGAGAACTGCACTATGAATTTTTAAGTGCTTTGGCAGATAAAGATATTGATGGAATGAAAAAAGCGATAGACGGGATGATGGAACAAAAAGTGGCAAGAAAATTTTCAAATGATAATAATCCAAACTATGAATTTTACTTGCATGTATATGTCATAATATACGCCAAAATAACATTATATAACGGAATAGACTTGGAAATTGACAATGAAGTGGCACCAAAAGAATTAATAGACATAACTCCGCTTGAAAAATATGAAGATCCGTATGATTTTATGAAAGATTTTGATTTGGCAACAGTAACTCCGAAAGAGTGGAAGGAATGGAAAAACAGCTGGAATTTAAATTTTTAACATAAGGAAATTAACTAATTAAATAAATTATGAACTGTTTTTTTGCATAATGTATGTACTTTTTAATTTTAATTCGTTATGTCATGTTTTTAGAATTTGTTCAATAAGAATGATTGAAAATCTTTGTTAAAAGTGATAAAATTATAGATATAATGCTAAAAGATAGATTAATTTAACAAATAAAAAAGGAGGAGGATAATATGCTGCATGGACTGGCTATAATTATTTCAAGTTGGATAATTCCATTTGAAAGGCTGCATTATCTGATAATTATTGTTTTGACAGTATCGGTGCTTTTGTCGGATAAATCGCCGAATGCGATGCTTGCCTGGATTTTTACAATTTTTACATTTCCGATTGGTGGAGCGGTTCTGTATCTTTTGTTTGGGATTAACTGGAGAAGGAATAAGATAATTTCTAAGAAGATGAAGGGGGAAGAAAAAAAGCTGTATTCAAGGATTTTTAATTTTATGCAGCGGGACGTATCGGATATTTTTAGATCGCAGGACTTTTTTTATTATAATCGTCTTGAAAATGTGGATGGAAACACAGCTAAAATGACTGAAGCAGAAATAAAAGCTACAATACGGAATCAGATTGATACAATGATAAAAAATATTAATTTAGGCAGTCAGCAAAGTGAACTTGTAAAAATGCTGTACAAGGCTGAAGGGACTTTTTTGACCAATAATGATTCGTATAAATTGTTTTTTCATGGAAAAGAGGCATTTGATTCGATTATTTGTGATATAGAAAATGCAAAAAGTACGATTTATATGGAATATTTTATTTGGAAGGCTGATGAACTTGGGGAAAGAATAAAAAATGCACTTTTGAAAAAGGCTAAGGAAGGAGTTAAAATAAAACTGCTTTTTGACGGAGTGGGAACTTGGAAATTGCCTAGAAAATATAAAAAGGAACTTAGAAACGCTGGAATTGAGATAAGATGGTTTTTAGATGTTAAATTTTTTATTTCCAAGATGAATTATCGTAATCATAGAAAAATAGCGTTAATTGATAATAATATAGTGCATACTGGCGGTATGAATGTGGGGCAGGAATATATAGACGGTGGAAAGAGATTTGATAGCTGGAGGGATACGAATATTCGGATTACAGGAGAAATAATTGGACAGTATCTGGCAATTTTTGTTACAGATTGGCTAAACAGCGGTGGGAAAGACGATTTTATTGAAGACATAAAAAAAGAGGCAGTTCACGAGCTGGAAGAGCAAAAGCCAATAGATAAACATAAAAAATTGAAATATCTGATGCAGGTTTCATCAAGCGGGCCTGACACCGAATGGACCACTTTGAAATATCTGTATTCTAAAATGATTGCAACGGCGAAAGAGGAAGTGCTGATTCAAAGTCCTTATTTTGTTCCCGACACTGATTTGATTTCACAGTTAAAGATGGCGGCTCTTTCGGGAGTAAAAATAAAGATAATGGTTACAGGAGTGCCGGATAAGAAAATGCCTTACTGGATAGCAGAAACTTATTTTGCGGAATTAATTGAAGCAGGCATTGAAATTTACCGTTATACAGCGGGATTTTTACACAGTAAAAATATTATTGTGGATGAAAAAATATCAACCCTTGGAACATGCAACTTTGATATGCGGAGCTTTGAAATAAATTACGAAGTAAACTCGGTATTTTATAATCAAGAAATCAGCAGAGATTTAAAGGGACAGTTCATAGAAGATTTGGAAGTGTGTGAAAGGTTTGACGAGATAAGGCTGAAAAAGGTCACTTTTTTTAAACGGCTAAGAAATTCTGTGTTTAAGCTGATTTCACCGATAATGTAAGCAGTATGGCGGGTATAGGAAGGAGTAAAATGGAGAAGAATTTTACAAAGGATGGACTGATACTTTTAAATAAAAGCAAAGGGATAAGTTCGTTTGGGGCGATAAATCATCTGAAAAGAGTGATAAAGGCCAAAAAAGTTGGACATGCTGGAACCCTTGACCCAATGGCCGAGGGACTTATGATTGTTATGATTAATGATGCCACAAAATTTTCTGACAGTTTGATGAAAAAAGATAAGGAATATTATGTGGAAATGGAGCTTGGCTATAAGACAGATACTTATGATTCAGAAGGGACAGTTGTTGAAAAATATACTTCTGAAATTAATATAAGTGATTCTGAAATAATACAGGCTGTAAATAGTTTTAAAGGTAAGATAAAACAAGTCCCGCCAATGTATTCCGCAATAAAAATTGACGGTAAGAAACTTTATGATTTGGCAAGAAAAGGGATTGAAGTGGAAAGAGCCGAAAGAAATGTAGAAATATCAGAAATTAGAAAAATAAAGGTAGTGCATCCAGAAAAAAATTCAGAAAACGCTCAAAATATTAAAATTTCATTTTACACAAAAGTCAGCAGTGGAACTTATATCCGTTCGTTAATTTATGATATTGGAGAGAAATTAGGAGTTTTTGCCACAATGACAAGGCTCGTGAGAACTAAAATTGATAAATATGTTATTGAAGATGCAATTTCATTAGAAAAAGTTGAAGCTGAAATTGAAAAAATGAAAGAACTTGTTGGAGAAAAAAAAGAAATTGAGTCTTTTTGGGCTACAAAGGATGATGTTGATATATGGGCTGAAAAAATTAGCAAAATAGTCAGTTTTGTAAATATAGAGGATGTACTGGATTATTTTGGAATAAATGTTTCTAATGAGAAATACGGAAAGTTGAAAAATGGTATGACAGTTATTGATACGTTTAAAAAATTTGAAAATATAGGTAAAGAAATCAGTGAAGTAAATGTAAAAGAAAATCAGAAATTTAAGGTATATGTGAGAAATAGGAGTACAAATATAAGAGAGTTCAAAGGAATTGTGAAAATTGTAAATATTAGAGGAGATAAAATCTATTTGAAAAGAGATAAATATTTTTTGTAACTTTCAGAACTGAAAAGCGGTGATAATAATATATGAAAAAGTCAAATAAATATGTATTTGATATTGAAGTTTTTCCAAATTACTTCTGTATTGTCTTAAAAAAGCTAAATGATGATAAAATATTGATTATTGATTCGGATAATTTTAATCGTCAGAAAAAACTTTTATTTGACATAATTTCTAAAAATGTTTTAATCTCGTATGCAGGACATGGATTTGATGATATTGTGATTAATGACCTTTTAAAATACAGAAATTCAAATGTAAACAGGAATAAATTAAATAGTGAAATAAAAATAATAAGAAATATGCCAAAAGATGAATACAAAAATGAAAACCATGAATTTTACTCTTATGATTTGGCTTATGAATATAACTTAAATCTCGGAGTAAAAGGGTTTGAGTTTAATTGTGGAGACAGTATTGAGGAACAGGATTTTGCCAATTTTAATTACGTAATAAAAAAAAATATATATGATGAAATTGTGGACAAAGTAATTGACTATTGTCTACAGGATGTACTGGCAACGGAAAAGATGTATAATTTTATAATAAAAGAAAAAAGCAACTGGAATGAAAAGGAGAATCTTTTAAATATAATTACAAATGGAAGCTACAGTAATAATATGAAGCTTAAAAAGAAAATAAAATATTTAAAGTACAATAATGACAAACTAATAACTTTACTTTTAGATAATAGCTCTTCTAATTCTAGCCAGCCTGGAATAAACTATTCAAAAAGATTAAAAATGGATAATTATGACAATTATCTGCAAAAAAAAGTGTACAAATTATCAATTCAAAAAGATTACCTATATAAATGGCTACTTGAAAACAAACTTCTTCTTGAAAAGGATAAAAAAATAATAAAAAAAATACCAAGAGATCTGCTGTTAAATTCATCGTTTGCAAAGGAAGTACTAAATAGATATAGAGCAAGCATTGTAAAACGGATGAAAAAAAATTTTGAAAAAGAAAATATAGAAATGGTAGCAGTTTTAGAAAACAATATTTTTATAACAAATATAAATGATAAAATTATTTATAAAATAAAAAATAAAATAGATACA
>NZ_CALHQO010000496.1:0-1362 GCF_938036635.1 uncultured Leptotrichia sp. | reverse complement strand
CATTTCAGAAAGTAAGGAGCGAATTAGAAGCTGCTTTAAAAATGTGGGATTTGAGTTCCCAGTCAGGCGTGTGCTAGTAAATTTATCGCCTGCAAATATTAGAAAAAAAGGAAGTCATTTTGATTTAAGTATATTTTTAGGCATTCTTGCCAACACAGGACATATTTCAAATATAGAAATATTAAAAAAATACCTAATTTTGGGAGAAATTTCTCTAAATGGAAAAATAAAATCAATAAATGGAGCAATAAATGCCACAATCTTAGCAAAAGAAACTGACTTTAAAGGAGTTATCGTTCCAATGGAAAACTATAACGAAGCAAAGCTGATTTCAGGAGCAGAAATTATTCCAGTTAATGAAATTAGCGAACTTCTGGACTTTCTAGATGGAAAAATTGATGTGGAAACTTTATGCAAAAAAGCCGTTGAAATGGATACTTCAAAAATTGAAAAGGATAAGAAGCCAGAAGAAGCCATTGATTTTTCAGATGTAAAAGGGCAGCTTATGGCAAAAAGGGCTTTAGAAATCGCAGCAGCCGGTGGACACAACGTGTTTCTAATAGGCGACCCAGGTTCAGGTAAATCAATGCTTGCTAAAAGATTTAATACAATTTTGCCTGACATGCTAGAAGAAGAAATAATCGAAACAACCAAAATTTACAGCATTTCAGGAATGCTTAGCCAAAAAGAACCAATAATCCGCAAAAGACCATTCAGAGCACCCCATTATTCAGCAACGCAAGTGGCACTTGTAGGCGGTGCAAACAGAGTCGGAGAAATAACATTAGCACTAAACGGAGTATTTTTTCTGGATGAAATTGGAGAATTTGAGGGAAAAACGCTAGAAGCGCTGCGGCAGCCTCTGGAAGATGGAAAAATTGTCATTTCCAGAGCAAATTTCAGCGTAACTTATCCTGTAAAAAATATCACGATAACGGCTTCAAATCCGACTCCAAGCGGCTACTTTCCCGATAATCCACTATGCAACGACAGTTTACACGAAATAAAACGTTATCAGAAAAAATTTTCAGGTCCGTTTCTCGACAGAATGGATTTGTACGTGGAAATGCACCAGCTGAAAAAAGATGAAATTTTTGATGAATCCCTTTCAGAAAAATCAAAAGACATCCAAGAAAGAGTAATAAAAGCCAGAGAGATCCAAAAACAGCGATTTAATTCAAATACGCTAAACAGGGATATGAACAAAAAGCAATTAAACAAATATTGCAAAATTGACAAGGAAAGCCAAGAAATTATGAAAGCCGCCATCGACAATCTAAAATTGTCAGTCAGAATGTTCGACAAAATACTAAAAATTTCAAGAACAATAGCAGATTTAGATGGGCAGGAAAATATAAAAAA
>NZ_CALHQO010000495.1:0-8648 GCF_938036635.1 uncultured Leptotrichia sp. | reverse complement strand
TTCCGATCTCACTTAAAGATTTTTTAACAAGGATAGCGTGAATTCAACAAGCGTGAATTCAACAAGCAAGTGCAAATTTACTTAATTTGTTCGTAAAAGCACTCATATGGTGTTTTAAATTCTAATTTCTTTCTTGGTCTGATGTTAATTTTCTTTGAATACTTTGTGATTTGTTGATGGCTGACATGTTCAAACGTTTCTGTTTTTGGCACGTATTGCCTAATCAGTCCGTTTGCATTTTCTATGGCCCCTTTCTGCCATGAAGCGTATGGGTCAGCAAAATAGATGGTGACACCAAGGCTTTTGCCTATCATTTCATGACAAGCGAATTCAGTACCGTTGTCAGTTGTAATAGACTTGACATGCTCTTTGAATGGAGACAGCAAATGTATTACAGTACGTGCCAGGTCTTTGGCATTTTTCCCCTTTTTGAGTTTTCTCATAAACAGCATGTTTGTACTGCGCTCTATCAGTGTCACGATGGCCCCATGGTTTCCTCTTCCAACAATCGTGTCCATCTCGAAGTCCCCAAAGCGTTTTCCGTCAACTTCAGCAGGTCTCTCACTGATGCTTGTTCTGTTGGGTATGGATATGCGCCTGCCACCAACAGGTCTGGCGCGACGCTTCAGCTTGTGACGACAGTGTTTATATAATGTTCCTCCTTCTGCCTTGTCCTTACGTATCATACGATATATGGTCTCATGGCTAATATACTTGCCGTCCTTGGCCAATACACCGGATATTTGTTCCGGAGACCATTGCTCGGTAACAAGAAGATGCTTTGCCTCTTCCATGACATCCTTGCTGATTGAATGATTGCCTGGCTTTCTGCGCTTTGTCTGTACTGCATTTGCTTGGGCAGTTTCCCAATTATAGCGTCCTCTGACTCCACTATTACGTCTTATTTCACGAGACACTGTACTTGGACTTACATTTATCGCTTTGGCAATCTCTTTTTGTTTCGTTCTATTTTGGAGTAGTACAGAAATTGTGTACCTTTGCTCCGAGGTTAATTGTTTGTACATTGCAATGCAAAATTAATTAATCTTGGGGAGACAGAGGTCTCCCTTTTTTATTTTTATGCATTGCTTGTTGATTTTCCACTCATGGGAGCTGCTCGCCCCCAAACCCCTCGGTGTTTTCTGGTATAGATTATTAAGCTAAACCTACACTTGGGATTGCAGTTCTATGTTGAACTTGCGGAAAATATATAAAATAAAATTTTAAGTCTATATATTTTCCTTGTGTTTTGTTACCTTATTTAACAAAGAATGGAGTTGTAAAAAATGAAAAAAAATTGGGAATTTGGAATCAGAAGTCAAATGATTACAAAAGAAGCTCTTGCAAAAAGGAATAAAGGAACTTGGAGAAGAGATAACGTAAGATTTGAAGGATGAAGATGCAGAAAGTTTTAAAATAATTATTTCAACTGGTAAAGTTCTGGCAAAGGATAAAAATAAAATTTATAAAGAATTTTGGAGTGCATAAAACTCCGTGAAATTAAGTTTGTCAGATTGAATAGATTGGGGTTTTTGTACTTTTAAATAATATAGAAAGTGAAAAATAAAAAATGAGAGATGTAATAGCAAGTCCAGATAACAAATTTTATAAATTGTTAAAAAAACTGGATAAAAAGAAGTATCGTGATGAAAACAGTATTTTTAAGGCTGAAGGGGAAAAGTTTCTGAACGAGAATATCAATTTTAATAAAATTATTATAAAAGAATCGAAATTTGAGTATTTTGATGAAAAATATGAGATTTCTAAACATGATAACTTGACAATTTTGAAGGATAATCTGTTTGATGAAGTTTCAACTCAGGAAAATAGTCAGGGAATAATATTCCTGTATTCTAAAAATTTAAATACAATTGAGGATATACAGGGAGATGTGGTAATTCTGGATGATATTCAGGATCCGGGAAACGCTGGAACAATTATCAGAACAATGATTGCTGCAAATTTCCAAAATTTAATTTTGACAAAAGGCTCTGTAGATGTCTATAACCCAAAAACAGTACGTGCCACAATGAGTGGAATTTTCAAATTAAATATAATTTATGAAACACCTGAAAATATTGTAAAATTTTTGAATGATAAAAACTATTTGAAAATAGCAACAGCCTTGCACGAAGACTCAGTTTCATACGAAAAAATCGAACTGCGGGAAAATAATGCGTTTATTTTTGGACACGAAGGTGGAGGAGTGTCTGAATATCTGATAGAAAATGCTGATATAAAGGCGATTATTCCAATTTATGGGAATATAGAATCATTGAATGTGAGTGTAGCGACAGGGATTTTTCTTTATAAGATGAGGGAGAAATTACAAAGCTTATAAAAATTGTGGAGATAATAATATGAGTGAAATTTTGTGATTATGAAAATTAATATAAATATTAATAAAATTCGAAAAACTACATAAGGGGTGGGAAATAATGGAGAATAATATACAAATATTTGAAGGTAAAAAAATTAGGTCTGTTTGGGATAATGAGAAGGAAGAATGGTATTTTTCTGTTGTCGATGTTGTAGGAGCATTAACGGATAGTGTAAATGCTAGAGATTATTGGTATAAAATGAAAAAAAGAATGACAGATGAGGAAAAAAGTGAATTGTCGACAATTTGTCGACAGTTGAAGTTAAAAGCACCTGATGGAAAAATGAGATTAACAGATGTTGCTGATATACAAGGAATTTTTCGAATTATTCAGTCAATTCCGTCTCCTAAGGCAGAACCATTTAAAATGTGGCTGGCACAAGTGGGAAAAGACAGAATAGATGAAATTACAGATCCAGAACTAACTATTGATAGGGCATTGGAAACATATTTGAAAAAAGGATATTCAAAAGAATGGATAAATCAGAGATTACAGGCGATTCAAGTTAGAAAGGAATTGAAAGAATTTCACTCATTGTCTTTATTAAATTATTTATATGCAGTTAATTGTGTAATATATAATGAAGAGATTAAAATGCAAGAAGATATTAGAAAAGAAATAAAAGATGAAATAAGAAAATAGAGTATATTTTCTAGTGTAGGTAAATTCAATCTTTTAGGAGATTATATGTTTTTATTTAATTCTTCAGACTATTGGAATGATGAAGAAAAAAATGATAGTATTTAGAGAAATTAATACAAAAATTTCAAAATTAACAAGTAAGATAAGAGAAATAAGTACAGAAATTTTTAGATATGATATTTACCCATTTTGAGTGTGAATTTATTAGTAAATAAAATAAGCAAGTAATTAGAAATATATACAGAATTAAGATAAAAATAAGTCATTTAGAAAATATGAAAGAATTTTAGAGAGCATGAATGAATTAAAAGAAAAATGTCTAGAAATGGACAAGTTGCTAAAAAAAGAAAATGTAAAAACTTGGGAGGGAATGTTTAAAAAATTTGCAGAAGAAATAGAAAAAAATAAAGAAATTGATGAAATAAAAAGAAAAATAAGGCAATCAATGATTGGGGGGATGGGTTCTTTTAATGATTTAGTCTTACCAGATAATGAAGCTGATAAAAAACTGAAAAATTTAAGAAAAGAGTTATTTGAATTATTAATTTTGTAAAATTATGAACACTATAGGTGATAAATTGGTTACAGACTGTAATTGGCTAGAATAAAAATAAAATATAGAAAGGTAAAAATAAAAAATGTCGAAAAAAGAAATTTTTAAAATTGGATCACATGTGGGAATGAGTGGGAAAGATATGCTTTTGGGATCGGTTAAGGAAGCGGTTTCTTATGGATCGAATACTTTTATGATTTATACTGGAGCACCCCAGAATACACGGAGAAAGCCGATTGATGAGCTGAATATCGAGGCTGGGCTTAAACTTATGAAGGAGAATAATATTGATATCGATGATATTGTTGTGCATGCTCCTTATATAATTAATCTTGGGAATGCTGTAAAGCCTGAAACTTTTGAGATTGCAGTGCAGTTTTTGAGAACGGAGATTAAAAGGACAGATGCTATTGGAGCGAAGAGAATTGTTCTTCATCCAGGTGCTCACGTTGGGGAAGGTGAAGAAGTTGGGATTAATAAGATTATTGAAGGACTGAATGAAGTTTTGACAAAAGATCAGAAAACAACTGTGGCACTTGAGACGATGGCTGGAAAAGGTACGGAATGCGGGAGAAGTTTTGAAGAAATTGCAAAAATTATTGATGGTGTAAAATTAAAGGATAAACTGACAGTATGTTTTGATACTTGCCATGTTCACGACGCTGGATATGATATTGTGAATGATTTTGAGGGAGTTATTGAGCAGTTTGACAAAATTGTTGGAATTGACAGAATATCAGTAATTCACTTGAATGATAGTAAGAATGTGTGTGGTGCACATAAAGATAGGCATGAAAATATAGGATTTGGAAAAATCGGATTTGAAGTGTTAAATAAAATAGCACATTTTGAAAAATTTTCTCATTTACCTAAGATTTTGGAAACGCCTTATGTGGCTCTGAGCGATGATAAGAAGGCTAAAAAAGTTCCGCCATATAAATTTGAGATTGAAATGTTGCGAGCTGGCAAGTTTGATGAAAATGTGTTAGAAAAGATAAAAAATCAATAATTTTTTGGAAAGAAGTGATAAAAATGCTAAAAGATAAAGAATTAACAAAAAAGGAAATGTTTGAAATATTTAACAGAAGATATGCGTGCAAAAAATACGATAAGACAAAAGTTGTTTCAGATGAAGATTTTATGACAATTATTGAGGCAGGTAGAATTTCTCCTAGTTCATTTGGGCTTGAGCCTTGGAAATTTATTCTTGTGAAAAATGAGGAAATGTTGAATGATATGAGAGAGTTTGCTTGGTGAGCAATTAACAGCTTGAATGGAGCGAGCCATATTGTTATGGTGCTGGCTAGAAAAGGTGTTACTGGTGATAGCGAGTATTTTGAGAGAATTGGGAAGGAAATAAAAAATATTTCTGATGAAAATTTGAAGATTAGAAAAGAATTTTTTAAAAAATTTCAAAAAGAGCATTTTAAGTTGCTGGAAAGTGAAAGAGCATTATTTGACTGGGCTTCAAAACAGACTTACATTGCAATGGTAAATATGATGAATATGGCTGCGGCTCTTGGGATTGACAGCTGTGCAATTGAAGGATTTAATAAAGAAATGGCTGAAAAATACTTCTCTGAAAAAGGTGTCTTTGATTTGAAGGAATATGGAATTTCATATTTTGTAAGTTTTGGATATAGAGATGAAGATATTACTCCAAAAACTAGAAGAGAACTTTCGGAAGTTTATGAGGTTGTTGAGTAGTTTTTGAATGCTTGAATTTTAAATATATCAAAATTAATTTATTGCAGAAAGAGGATTTTTATGAAAAAAATTTTTGTAATGATGTTGCTGGCAACCGCATTTTCATGTGGAAATAAAAATAAAAATAACATAGACAAGAATAAAAAAATTGAAAAAAATACAACTACTACTGAGCAAGTGAAACAAAATCAACAAGAGGAAAAAACTGATTTTGATAAACTTAGTAAAAAAGAACAGGAAGAATATTTAAAAAAACTGGAAAAGATAGAAGCAAAATATGAAAAGGAATTAATGGAATTAAAAATACCAGAATTCAATAAGTCCCAAACTAATGATTCTAAGCAACTGACTGAAGAAGAGGTAAAGGAAATAAAGGATGTATTACGTGAAAAATTTAAGAGAATAGGGTTGACAGCTGCAACAAAAGATGGCAGATTTTACATAATAGAAGTTATTAAAGATGGAAAAAACAAAGAAGAGACTGCAAAGGAAGTTGCTCTTGAGAGACCTGATATTATTGATACTATTGGTGAATGGTGTAAAAATAAAGGAATGGAATTTAAAGTTATTTTTGTTGAATTCTATGACAAAGTTCAAAATAAAAAGATTAGTCAGTCTGCATACCATTCTCACCTTTTGGAAATTCAGTATGAAGATAAAGAATATAAAGATGCACTGAGAGAAGGCTTTTCTAAATATAAGAGAGCTACAAAATTTTAAAATAGTAAATATTTTATAAAAAAGGTGTATATTTAAAGGAATATGAAGTTCCTGTAGTGGTAAGTTTTGGGTATAGAGACAAAGAGTGCCTAAAAAAGTAAAAAACACACTTTAAGAACTTTTGGAAATAATTGAGTAAAGGGTTTTTACTTCTTATTGCAAGATGAAAAAGTAAAAAGTCGATAAATAAAATAAAGATAAAAACACAGTTCTGGTTGGTAGTCCAGACGCAGTAATGTAAGTAACCTGCCTCCTTAGGTTGTCCATTCTTTATTATAAATTTTTTTAAGGAGGCTGAAATTATGAGAAAGATTTCAGGAAAATTGACAGTTTTTTTTGAAAATCCTTTTTGGGTAGGAATTTTTGAAAATTTTGAAAATGGTAATTTATCAGTTTGTAAAGTAACTTTCGGTTCGGAACCTAAAGAATATGAAATTTATGATTTTATATTAAAAAAGTTTTATAATCTTCGATTTAGTAATGAAATGAAGTCAAATTTTAATGAGAAAGCCAAAAATCCAAAACGTAGACAAAGAGAAATAAAAAAAGAGCTTCAAAGTAAAAAATTTTTGAAAAAATCGGAAGAAATTTTAAAATTACAATACGAAGAGAATAAAAAGGAACGGAAAGTTAAAACAAAACAAGAAAAAGAACTTGAGAAACAGAAAAAATTTTTATTGAAACAGGAGAAAAAGAAAAAGAAACATAGAGGAAGATAAGAAGGAGATTTTTAATGAAAAAACCTTTATAATTGGAATACTGCTGTTATCTATATTTTCCTGTGAGAAAAATAAAGAAAATAAGAATAATGGCGACTTGATAGCTAGAGATTTTGAAAAAGCATCTGATATGACAGTTGAGGAAGAAATGAAGCTGATGGAAGATCACATAGTGGAAGTATCTAAAAAATATGGAATAACTGCAGATGAAGTAAAGAAAAAATTGGAAGAAGTTGGTAAATATCTAAATGAAGATGTAGTGCCAGACAAAGAATATAAAAATCAATAATTTTTTATAGCAAGTTGCAGTAAGTTAAATTTTATTATATAATATAAGCAAATAAAAAAGAATAGAATAGGAGAATGAAAGTAAAAATGTCAGAAAAAAAAGTAAGAGTTAGAATAGCACCCTCTCCAACTGGAGATCCACACGTAGGAACTGCCTACATTGGACTATTTAATTATGCATTTGCAAAACATAATGGTGGAGATTTTATTTTAAGAATAGAAGATACAGATAGAACGAGATTTTCAGGAGATTCAGAACAGCAAATTTTTGATGCGATGAAATGGCTTGGATTAAATTATGATGAGGGTCCAGACGTTGGAGGAGAAGCAGGGCCTTATAGACAATCGGAAAGATTTTCGATTTATAAGGATTATGCTGAACAACTGGTGGAAAAAGGGGAAGCATATTATTGTTTCTGTACTGCTGAAAGATTGCAAAAATTAAGAGAAAGACAAGCGGCTATGAAACAAGCACCAGGATATGACGGGCATTGTAGAAATTTGTCAAAAGAAGAGGTGGAAGCAAAATTAGCGGCTGGAGAGCCTTATGTTATCAGACTTAAAATGCCTTATGAAGGTGAAACTGTTGTAAATGATGGATTAAGAGGAGAAATTAGATTTGAAAACAGTAAAATTGACGATCAAGTTTTATTAAAATCTGATGGATTTCCAACTTATCATTTGGCAAATATTGTTGATGACCATTTGATGGGGATAACTCACGTTATAAGAGCGGAAGAGTGGATTTCTTCTACGCCTAAGCATATTCAATTATACAAAGCATTTGGATGGGATGAGCCAAAATGGTATCACATGCCACTTTTAAGAAATGCTGACAAAACTAAAATTTCAAAAAGAAAAAATCCAGTTTCATTGAATTATTACAAAGAAGAAGGTTACTTAAAAGAAGGATTATTAAACTTCCTTGCACTTATGGGATGGAGCTTTGGAGAAAACAAGGAAATTTTTACTATTGATGAAATGATACAAAATTTCTCGTTTGATAAAATTTCTCTTGGAGGGCCTGTATTTGACCTGGTTAAATTGGGATGGGTAAACAATCATCACATGAGATTAAAGGATTTGGATGAATTGACAAAATTGGCTATTCCGTATTTTGTGCAAGCTGGTTACTATGAAAATGAAAACTTGTCAGATGAAGAATTTTCAAAATTAAAAAGAATTGTGGAAATTACAAGGGAAGGTTCACAAACATTAAAGGAATTGCCAGTAAATGCTTCAATTTACTTTGAAGATGAATTTGAATTGCCAGTAATTGAAGAAGGAATGAATAAAAAAGAAAGAAAATCAATCGAAAAACTGACTTCTTCACTTGAAACAGAAACAGGTAAAAAATCTATCCAAATGTTTATTGAAAAAATAAATAAATTAAATGAAGAAATTTCAGAAGACGAAGCAAAACAAATCCTGCACGAACTGCAAGATGAAATTGGAGAAGGTCCAGCAGCAGTATTAATGCCACTTAGGGCAGTTATTACAGGAAAAGCCAGAGGAGCGGATTTATACACAGTAATTGCAGTTATTGGAAAAGAAAGAACATTGGCTAGGATAAATAATATTTTGAATAAATAAAATAATAAAAAAGTGATACTTTAGAGAACAATGCTTCTAAATATC
>NZ_CALHQO010000494.1:0-1933 GCF_938036635.1 uncultured Leptotrichia sp. | reverse complement strand
ATTAAGCAACTAATTTTATAAAAATAATGATTTCAAATATATTTTTTATATTTTGTTGCATTTTAGGAACAAATATGTTATAATAAAAATATAGATGTGGAGGAATTAATATGAATATTGGTAAACGGTTAAAGGATTTGCGAAAGGAAAATTCTTTATCAATGGATTCCCTTGTTGAGAAATTAAATAGGGAATATAATCTTAATATAACTAAAAGTATGATTTCACGTTGGGAAAACAATTTATCTGAGCCAAGCAGCAAGTTTATTACAGCTTATGCAAAATTTTTTAATATTGACTTAAATTATTTAGCTGGAATTACAGATATAAAAAATCCAGCTCCAGAGCCTTTAACTCCTATTGAAATATTGGAGATTCCGATGTATGGAAAGGCAAGTGCTGGTACAGGCTATATAAACCTTTCAGAAGAGATAGGTAGTTATCCGGTACCACAAAACATTTATAGAAAAGGAATTTTTGCAATTAAAGTTTCTGGTGAAAGTATGACTGGTCTTGATAAAAGTATTCCTGATGGTGCTATTGCCATTGTTGATCCCGAACTTTGCAGTAATCCAATAAGCTTAAACGGTAAAGTTTGCGTGTTTGAATATAATGATGAGACATATATAAAACAGTTAATAATAGACAAGCAGGGAATTATCAGATTACGTTCATTTAATCCTGGTTATGATGATATTATTGTTTTGAATACAGAATTATTATATTGTAAAGGCAGAGTAATCAAAACTTTCGTAGAAAATCAATGGTAAAAATAAAATGGAGGTATAAAGATGTCTAATAAAAATCAAGAGGAAAAATTTGAATATATAGAGATAAATGGAATTAAAATACCCATTTTATCCACTTTAGATTCTGAGACTGATACAGTCTCATTTGTTGACGGAGCAAAAGAATATCTTGAAAATTTAAATAATAAAATAAAGGAGGATAAGAAAAATGACATTAGTTAAAGGTCCTATTTCTGCAGTTATAGATGAAAACGGTAATTTTGATTTCAAAAAGGATAAATTAGAATATCTAAAAGAAATAAAAAAATATAGTATTGACAAGTTAAGCAAGGAAGCCCAAAAATACAATTTGTCTAATGATAAACGAGTTGCTTTACTAAACAAGTCAGAAACATTCCAATATATCAAATGTCTAATTTCTGATAGCTTTGTATATAACAATAACGGTATTCTAAGAGATGAAGACAGAAAAAAACTTTTAATCTCACTTAACAAAGTATTTTTCCGTGCTTTGGATATAAGAAAAAATGCAAAATATAAAAAATTAAATATAAAAGAAGCTTAATGCTATTTCCTATTTATATAGCACAAATTAATTTTAATAATGTTATGAATCTTCTGTTTTTTGAACTCCAACTATTTAATAAATAAAATTTTCAAAATTTTAGCCATTTTCTAAATAAAATAGTTGCAATTTTAAAAAAAATACATTATAATAAACGGTATAAAAATTTTGAAAGGAGAATTACTTTAATGTTTAAAGAATTCAAGGAATTTATCTCAAAAGGGAATGTAATGGATTTAGCAGTTGGAGTTATTATTGGTGCTGCTTTTGGAAAAATAGTAACTTCATTGGTTGACGATATAATTATGCCTATTATTGGAATTATTTTAGGAAAAATTGATTTTTCAAATTTAAAAATAGTTATTACTCCTGCTACTGGAACAACTCCAGAAGCTGCAGTAAAATATGGATTATTTATCCAAAATGTAGTTAATTTTCTAATTATGGCATTTGTTATTTTCTTAATGGTAAAATTTGTAAATAAATTAAGAAAACCTGCCGCCAAAACTGCAGAAGAAGTTATTGAAGCTATTCCAACAAAAGAAGAAACATTATTGGCTGAAATTAGAGATATCTTAAAAAATAAATAATAAAATAGTAATCGGAAGTTATTCATATT
>NZ_CALHQO010000493.1:0-1248 GCF_938036635.1 uncultured Leptotrichia sp. | reverse complement strand
GTAAAATTAAAATGAATAATTTTATTATAAAAAATATGAAAATAAGAGGAGAACTTTATGTCAAAAATTGCTTTTGTATTCCCAGGACAAGGGACTCAGTATGCTGGGATGGGAAAAAAGTTGTATGATGAAGTGAACGATGATAATAAAAAATTAATTGATGAGATTTTTAAAAATAATGAAGATGTAAAAAGAGTTATTTTTGAGGGAACAGATGAGGAGCTAAAAAATACAAAATATGCACAGCCTGCAATTGCACTATTTTCAGTTGTTTTAACAAAATTATTGAAAGAAAAAGGTATAAATGCTGATTTTGTGGCTGGACATAGTTTGGGAGAATACAGTTCCTTATATGCGGCTGGAGTTTTAAATGAAACTGATACATTAAAATTGATTTCAAAAAGAGGGGAAATAATGAGCGGTGCCAATATTGACGGTGGGATGGCTGCAATATTGGGACTTAGTGCAGAAGATGTAGAAAACATATGTGGTGAAATTGATGGAATTGTGGAGGCAGTAAACTATAATGAGCCAAAACAGACAGTTATCGCTGGAGAGAAAGAAGTAATTGAAAAAAATCTTGAACTGTTTAAGGAAAAAGGAGCAAGAAGAGCATTGCCTCTAGCAGTTTCAGGACCTTTTCATTCATCATTAATGAAACCTGTTGCAGAAATTTTGAAAAAAGAATTTGAAAACTACACTTGGAATAATCCAGCGACTCCGATTATTGCGAATACCACAGCAAATATTTTAAATTCTGCTGATGAAATTCAAAATGAACTGTACAGTCAAACATTCGGACCAGTAAAATGGGTAGACACAATAAATAAACTGGCTGAAAATGGAGTTACAAAAATTTATGAAATCGGACCTGGAAAAGTATTGGCAGGACTAATTAAGAAAATTAATAAAGAAATTGAATCTGATTTTGAAAAATATAAACTTGGTAAAATGACGAAAGTTAAGTTTGTAGAAAGTAAAAACCAGATAGACAAGGAAATTGACAGGCTGGAAGAAAAGATAAAACTATCTTCTAACGAAACAGAAGTAGTAACAGATAATGAGCTTACACGAGAACTTATGGAAAAGTATGTTGAGTCGATTATTTGTGAAGGTAGTATAGTTCAAAACATCATATGGAAGTAGATGCAAGAGGGAGTGAGAAATCACTCTCTTTTGTTGCTAAGATTTTGCTAAAATTTACTAATTAAATTCTTTGTATCGAGGACAAAGGCAACTATATATTGT
>NZ_CALHQO010000492.1:0-4029 GCF_938036635.1 uncultured Leptotrichia sp. | reverse complement strand
ATGGGGTAACATAGGAATATAAGAAATATTAATTGAAGGATAAAAGAAGGTGTAATTATGAGTAAAGAAAAATTATTGGAAAAATTAAAAGGGAAATTGGTTGTTTCGTGCCAGGCATTGCCTGGAGAACCTCTTTATATAGAAAATGGGACTATAATGCATCTTATGGCTATTGCGGCAGAACAGGCTGGAGCAGCGGGAATAAGAACAAATGGAATAAGAGATATTGAAAAAATCAAAAAAAACTTAGATTTGCCTGTTATAGGATTAATCAAAAAGCAATATGAAGGATTTCCTCAGCATATAACTGTAACAATGAAGGAAATAGATGATTTAGTGAAAGCTAAAGCCGATATAATTGCACTAGACTGTACAATGAGAGAACGTCCTGAAGCAAAAACAATAAATGAATTTATAAAAAAAATTAGGGAAAAATATCCTGATGTGCTATTAATGGCAGATATTTCAACATTTGAAGAAGGTGTGAATGCTGAGAAAGCTGGTGTAGATTTTGTAGGAACAACACTTAGTGGCTATACTCCCTATAGTAAAAAATCAGAAGGGCCTGACTTTGAATTAGTAGAAAATCTTGCTAAAACACTTCATATTCCAGTAATAGCAGAAGGAAAAATACACGAGCCGAAGCAGGCAAAAAAAATGCTGGAATTAGGTGCGTTTGCAGTAGTTGTTGGAGGAGCTATAACAAGACCTCTTGAGATTGCTCAAAGATTTGTTAGGGAAATGGAGAAATAAAAATTAGTAATTAAAAATAAATATTATAGAAAGGAAATTATTGAAACTGTTTTAAAAAATAATAAAGAGAGGAGGAAATATAATATTTTAAATGGTTTCAATATACGGTATATGCTATGAAAAATAATGGAATTTTTGCAGTATTACAGAAAATAGGTAGGGCTTTTATGTTACCTATCGCAGTGTTGCCGATGGCGGGAATACTTTTAGGAGTGGGAGGTTCTTTTACGAATCCTGTCCTTATAAAAACATATAATTTAACTTTTCTTGAACCAGGAACGCCGTTAAATTATCTTATGCAGCTGTTTTCTAATGTAGGATTGTTTGTTTTTGCAAATTTACCTTTACTGTTTGCAGTTGGTGTAGCTATAGGACTTGCAAATAAAAATAAAGAAACAGCAGCGTTATCAGCAGTTTTGGGATTTTTGCTTTTTCACACTATAATAGGGACAATTTTGAGTTTTAAAGGGATAACTCCTGATTCAGTAACTTATGATGCTCTTATTGGAAAAGGTTTGAGTGAAGCTGCGGCAAGAGGGACAGCGGCATTGTATGCAAAAGAACTTGGAATATTTACATTACAGACAGGTGTGTTTGGTGGTATCGTATGTGGTATTGTGGCTTCGGCAATTACAAACAAGTTTTCAGATAAAAAATTACCTGATTATTTGGCATTTTTCAGTGGAAATAGATTTGTGCCTGTTATGACAATTATTTTATTTATTCCTTTGGCAGCAATATTTCCGTTTGTTTGGCCTACAATCTTTATGGGAATTGTAAAAGCTGGAGAAATGTTTGCAGCTACAGGGGCTATAGGAACATTCTTCTATGGATTTACAATGAGATTGTTAAATGTATTTGGATTACACCATGCGATATATCCTCTGTTCTGGTATACTCAGCTTGGAGGTTATCAGGAAGTTGGAGGACAGATGGTAGCAGGAGGGCAAAATATATTCTTTGCACAGCTTGCAGATCCGTCAGTAAAACATTTTAGTGCAGCAGCGACAAAAACAATGACAGGTGGATTTTTACCTATGATGTTTGGATTACCTGCAGCAGCCCTTGCAATGTACAGAACTGCAGATGACAAGAATAAAGCGGCTATAAAAGGAATATTGCTATCAGCCGCATTGACATCATTCCTTACAGGAATAACTGAACCGATAGAATTTACTTTCTTATTTGTAGCACCTGTATTATACGTAATTCATGCAGTGCTTGAAGGACTTGCCTATATGCTAATGTATGTGCTTAATGTGGCAGTAGGAATTACATTTTCAAGAGGAATTATAGATTTCACTTTCTTTGGACTTTTACAAGGAAATGCAAAGACTTCATATTACTGGATACTAATATTAGGCCCTGTATATGCACTTGTATATTATTTTGTGTTCAAAACATTAATTTTGAAATTTAATATTCTTACACCAGGTAGAGGAGATTCTGAAAATAAACTTTACACAAGAAAAGATTATAACGAAGCTAAAGAAAATACAGAACTTATAGACAATATAGTAGTTTCATTAGGTGGAGCAGAAAATATAGAAAATATAGATGCCTGCATTACAAGACTTAGAGTTACTGTAAAAGATGCTTCTATAGTTGCTGATGATGCGAGATGGAAAGAATTGCAGGCAAAAGGTGTAATTCGTTCTGGAAAAGGAATTCAAGTAGTGTACGGAACTCAGGCTGAAACATATAAAAATCAAATAAGAGAAAAATATAGAATATAATTTTTACAAATTTTATTTGTTTTTTGTTTTAAAGTTCAAATTATACAAAAAATTTGATATAATTTTCTCAAGAAATAAAAATAATTATAGACGTGAGGAAATAAATGATTTATTTTATTGGAGGAAAAAAGCAAAGAGAATTTAAGTATTTTGAACTTTTGGAGAAAATTCGGAAAGAAAATGTTGGAATTAGTGAAAGTTTTTTTGATGTGGATTTGAAGGAAAATGAAAAATTTTTGGAAAAAATAAATATTAATTCCATATTTTCAAGTCAAGAACTGGTAGTACTAAAAAGAGCGGAAAAGCTTAAAAATATTGAGGAAATTTTGAAATACGTAGCAAATCTTGAGATAGTAAATAAGGAAATTATTATTGATTATGACAAGGAAGACGGGAAATTTGGAGTAAAATTAAAAAAGCTGCTGGATGAATTTAGTAAAAATAAGCAAATGGAAGTTTTTTTATTTCAAAAGGAAACAGAAGAGGAAATACGGGCTTATGTTGCAAATGAATTGGATATAAACGCAAGGGATGTGGCAATGCTTCTTGAAATGATAGGAAGCAATCCGTTTAAGGTCAGAAATGAAGTTGCAAAAATTAAGATTTTTCTGGATGGAAAAAAGTTTGATATTGAAAAAATTAAAAATATTGTATCTATTGAAAAAGATTATCAAATTTATGAAATGACCCGAAACATATTGTTAAACAATCCAGCGGATGTAATGAGATACTTGGAGCAAAAAAAAGAATATATGGGAATCTTGTATTCTCTTTACAATGAACTTGAAATAATGTACAAAATAAGCTCGTTAAAAATGAAAGGGCGAAAATTCAGTAAAAATTACAACACTTTTAAAATTGAATTTGAAGAAATAAAGGAAATTTTTAAATCCAATAACAGAATCCCAAATTCCTATGTAATTTTCAAAAAAATAGAACTGGAACAAAACTACACAAATACCAGTTTAAAAAAATTAGTTTTTAGATGCTGGGAAATAGAAAAGGATATAAAGACTGGTAAAATAGAAATGGAAACAGGAGTGGAAATGTTAATTATGGAAATTTGCTCATTATTTAGAAAAAAATAATTTTAGAAATCCTAAAATATGAATAAATATAAACATCGAACAAAGATGTTTAAATAATTGATTTATAAATAGATTGCTTAAAAGCTATTTTAACTGCAACTGATAGAATTTCAACAAAAAAATTAAAGAATACGAATAAAATTTGAAAGTAAACATAAAAGAGGTGTATTTCTAATGGGAATATTAAAAAAAATATGGGATATGTTGCCAGAAGGACGTCCAATTTGTGTGCCTAAGCCAGAAGCGTGGGGAGTAAAACAGGAGGAAGATAAGGAAAGAGACAATGATTTAAAGAAAAAAGATGATGTGGAAAAAATAAAAAAATAAAGTTTTTTGTGAAATTAAATTTTAACATAAACTGATTATTCTCAGAAAATAATGGAAGAGGGTGCATTTAGACGCTCTCTTTTTTATTTTATGAGGATTTTTATATTAAACTCCATTTAAAAAAT
>NZ_CALHQO010000491.1:0-1614 GCF_938036635.1 uncultured Leptotrichia sp. | reverse complement strand
GTAAGTTTGTAGATAGATTCTCTGAATTATCTAATTATTATATTGGACATTTTGATGGGACAGATTTAAAGAAGAAAAGATGTTCAGGGTATTTTTATATAAAAAAAGACAATACTGATATTCAATTCAATGTTTCTGAGGAAGAAATAAAGGAAAAATTTGATACAAACATTTGATAAACTAAATGAAGCTAAAAATCAAAATCCAGAAATTAAAGTAATATACAAATTTCCAAATGAAAAGGCAAAACCCAAATTTACTGACTGGCTAGATAGAAATCCAGGATATCAAAATATAATAGATGAAATCAGAGTTAGACCAGAAAAATGAAATTGAAAGGATATTTAAATTTATGAAAAATAAAGAAAGAACTATCAGAATATACAGAAAAGTAGATGTAAATGAAACGATGGAAGAAAGGCATAAAAAAGTTATGGAAGGGCTGTCGAAACTGGAAGCTCCTTTAGGCTTAAAAGACAGTGAAATCCCGGAAGTACCAGATTTTGGTATAGAAATAAGAGCCTATTACCGTACAAAAAATTCTAAAACTAAAGGAGTTTCAATAGAAGGTGTATATAGATGGAGAGGACTTAAATATGTAACTTGGGATGAGTTACTATATGAATTTAAGATAACATACAATCTGATAGACTATAAGAAAATAATATATGAAGATCTTCCAAAGGTGATAAATGTTTTTGATCCTTATGTTGCTGATTTATATGTAGCTTATAATGGTGCTTATGAGGAAGGAAGAACTCCGGAAACAAGAACTTATGGAGAAAGTATAAATCCTGAATTTTTAAAACTGAAGGAGAAAAATTGTAACATAGGAATGCTGGGAGATGTATTATTTACACTATCCCCAGTGATGTATTTCAATGAAGAGAGTTACACTAAGCTAATAAAAATACCTAAGGAAGAGCTTTTGATAAAACTTAAGAATAAAGCGAAGGGAGTCCTGTTACTTGAAAAGGGTATATATATTATCTTTAATGACAAGGCAGATATTACTTATGAAGAATTTGTAGAAATGAATAATATATTTAAGCCATTAATGGGATTGAATTAAAATATAATTACATATAATTTGAATTTTTAAAACAATTTTTTACCCATTAAATTTTATAAAAATAGTAATTTATAATAGTCTTAGTTAAAAAGAAGTAATAAAATTTCAAAACAAACTTGACAGTGTCAAGATTTAGGTGTATAATCTTTACAGTGATAAGATAATGAAAGTTAGGGGGAATTTAAATATGGAAAAAACTAAAAAAAGTTACCATCATGGAAATTTACGAGAAGAATTGATTGAAAAAGGGATAGAGGTGATAAATGAAGAAGGAGAAGAAAAATTATCTTTAAGAAAAGTAGCTAAAATGTGTGGGGTAAGTAATGCGGCACCATATACATATTTTAAGAAAAAAAGCGATTTGCTTTACGCAATGAGTGATTATATTTGGGGAATATTAGCAATGGAACTTGATAGAACGAGGAAAAAATATAAAAATCAAGAGAATTTATTGGTAAAATTAGGAAAAACGTACGTTATGTTTTTTTGTGAGAATCACAGATATTATCATTTTATGATTTCAAGAAAAAATATGAAAATAG
>NZ_CALHQO010000490.1:0-2776 GCF_938036635.1 uncultured Leptotrichia sp. | reverse complement strand
CATCTTCTAAACGGCATTCTCTAAGAGTATCATCATCTGCTTCCCTAAACTCTCCATATTGTTCATCCTTTTCATCTAAATGCCCAATAAAAGATTGTCCATTTAATTCCCATCCAATTTTTCTTACTTTTTTATCAGGAATACATTCATATTTTTCATTTTTTTCAATAATTTGTATTATTTTTTCTTTTGGATAATTTGCTGAAAAAAGCAATGTTCCAAATAATAAAAATATTATAGTTACTTTTCCCATAATTAAACCTCGATTTTTACATTATTTAAAACTCTCAACTAAAAAATTTCTCAATGTTGGAAAATCAAAATCTTCAGATATTTCTCTCAATATTAAGACATCCTGTAATAACATTTTCATAGCCAAAGTTCTTTAAATCAAATGTCCTACTTCAAAGTAGCCACCGTACACCCAATTCCACCTTCATTCTGATTGGCATCTTTAAATTCTGTTACATATTTTGAAGTTCTTAGGTATTCGTGGATTTTTTTTCTTAGTACCATTGTTCCTTTTCCATGAATTATGTAGATTTCGTGATAGCCTGTGAGCATTGCTCTGTCCATGTATGTTTCTAGTTCTGCGATTGCTTCGTCAGCGTTCATTCCACGCAAGTCGATTTCTCCTCGCACTTGTGAAGTTCGTTTTAATGAGGCGAAGTTTTTGAATTTGTTTGTTTTTTTCTTTTGAATTTTTACAATGTCGTCAGTTGATACAACCAGCTTTAATATTCCAGTTTGCACTTGAATACGGTTGTTTGGCATTATTTTTAAAATCTTTCCATTTTGGTTCATTGTTTTTACAAGCACTTCTTCCCCAACAGCAAAATCTACGTTTTGAGTAACAACTTTCTTTTCTTTTACATTTTTCTTTTTATCCGTAATGAATGATTCACGTAGCATATTCAGGCTTCTTTGAGCATTTTTGGCATCTTCTTTTTTAGATTCCTCGCTGTTAATTTTGTCAATTAGGTTTTTGGCTTTTGCCTGCATATTTTTCAAGTAATTGTCAGCTTCCTCGTAGGCACGTTTTATAATTTCATTTTTTTCATTTTCAAGTTTTATCATATTTTGCTCATAAATGCTCTTTTGCTTGTCAAGTTCAGTTCTTGTTGCTTCTAACTGTTCCTGCATTGTTTCCAGCTCGTCATTTTTTTCCTTTATTGATTTTAGCATTTCTTCAACACGCTGATTATCTTCACTTATATAGCTTTTTGCATTTTCAATCACTTCTTCACTAATTCCGTATTTTCTTGCAATTATAAGAGCGTTACTTTCTCCTGGTATTCCTTCCAGCAGTTTGTACGTTGGAGATAATGTTTCCACATCAAATTCCATTGAGGCACTTTTAATTCCTGTTGTGTTAAAGGCGTATGCTTTTACTTCGCTGTAATGGGTTGTGATTATTGAAGTTACGTGTTTTTTATTCAAGTAATCAATGATTGCCATTGCAAAAGCAGCCCCTTCCATTGGGTCAGTTCCACTTCCTAATTCATCCATTAATACAAGTGATTTACTGTTTGCATGTTCAATTATATCTTTTATTTTGCTCACATGCCCTGAAAATGAAGATAAGTTTTGCTCAAGACTTTGTTCGTCCCCAATGTCAGCCAGTACATTGTGAAAATATCCAATTTCAGTTTTTTCATTTGCAGGAATTGGGATACCAGATAATGCCATAATTGTAAGAAGTCCAGCCACTTTCAATGTTACTGTCTTCCCACCAGTATTAGGCCCTGTAATAAGCATTATATTTTCAGGATTCCCAAGTTCAAAATTAATCGGCACAACTGTATTTTCATCAATTAGTGGATGTCTTGCTTCAACCAGTTTCAAATATTCCTTGTTAATAATTTTAGGAACAATACATTTCTTATTAACAGAATAAGTCGTTTTCGCATCAATAAAGTCCAGTCTTTCCAAAATTTCTTTAATTTCCAGAATTTCTTCCTTTTTAGTTTTTACAAGTTCTGTAATTCTAAGCAGTATTTTTCTAATTTCCTCACGCTCACGAGCCTCATATTCACGTAATTTATTATTTAATGAAACAATATTTAAAGGCTCGATATAAACCGTACTTCCTGTTGCAGACCTATCATGTTCTATTCCTTTAATAAGCCCTTTAAAATCTGTCTTTACAGCAATTACGTATCTGTCGTTTCTTTGTGTTATTATTCTTTCCTGAATTGCATTTTGCGTACTTTTATTCGAAATCAGCTCATCAAATTTTTCTTTAATATTCGCATTAATATTCTGCTTCTGCCTTCTCACATCACGAAGTCCAATCGAAGCCTCATCCTTTAATACTCCTTCATCATTAATCGCTTCTGAAATAAAGTTCTCAATATCCTTAACTTCCTCAACATCACTAAACAGATTCCAAATCGTTCTATATTTATCCCTAACATTCTTAGCCCTGCTTTTAGAAATTCTAAAAATCGTCAAATTTTTCTTCAGAACTGCCAAATCCTCAGCACTCAAATAAGACCCAATAATATCAATGGAATTCATCATCTTAGTAATATCCGCAAGCCCTGCAAGTTCCAATCCATCATCATACTTATAAAAGTCAATCATCTCCATCATAAGCATAAGTTCCTTATCCAAAACTGATTTTTCCTTTATAATATCAATATCCAGAAACTTTTCTTTTGTCTTTTCCAATCTTGATAAATCAATAAGTTCATTAATTATCTTATAAAATTCCAATACATCATAATTTTTTTCCATTTTCTTTTCCTCAACATTCTTTTTAATTTCAAATATC
>NZ_CALHQO010000489.1:0-5960 GCF_938036635.1 uncultured Leptotrichia sp. | reverse complement strand
ATTTTTGCAGGATTGCTCATTACCGCAAAACTTTACCTTGCAGTAAAGATTGTAGTAATTTCGTGATTTAAATGGATTTAGTATAAACTAAAATTGTCGTGATTTTTTTGAGACAAAATTGATTGTTTGAGCGGAGTTTTTCGTAGCGAGTTTCAATTTTGTTTCAAAAAAATTCTTAGACTAGCCGGGATGCAAGGGGATGGCGATGATCCCCTTGCAAAAATATTTGACTTTTTTAATTTTATAGGGTATATATTATTATGTGAACATATTCACATATATTAATATGAATTTTTAAAACAGAAAGGAAATAGTATAATGAAAGCAGTAGTAGTTAATCAAGAAGGAACTGGAATAGAAGTTGTAGAAAAAGAATTAAGAGGGCTAAAAGCGGGAGAAGCATTAGTTGATGTAGAATATTGTGGTGTTTGCCATACTGACTTGCACGTGGCTCATGGAGATTTTGGAAAAGTGCCAGGAAGAGTTTTGGGACATGAAGGAATTGGAATTGTAAGAGAAGTTGCTGAGGGTGTAACATCACTAAAACCTGGAGATAGAGTAAGTATTGCTTGGTTTTTTGAAGGGTGTGGAAGATGTGAATACTGTATCAATGGACAAGAAACTTTATGCAGAGAGGTAATAAACGCAGGATATTCTGCTGACGGAGGAATGGCTGAACAATGTATAGTTACAGCTGATTATGCAGTAAAAGTTCCGGAAGGACTGGATCCAGCCCAAGCGAGCAGTATTACTTGTGCAGGAGTTACAACTTATAAAGCAATAAAAGTTGGAAAACCTCAACCTGGACAATGGGTAGTAATCTACGGTGCAGGAGGATTAGGAAACTTGGCAGTTCAATATGCTAAAAAAGTATTTAATACTCATGTAATTGCTGTTGACATAAATGATGACAAGTTAGCACTTGCAAAAGAAGTTGGAGCTGACTATATTATAAATGGTAAAAAAGAAGATCCTGTTGCAAAAATTAAAGAATTAAGTGGAATTGGAGCTCATATTGCTGTAGTTACTGCTGTATCAAAAGTTGCATTTAATCAAGCTATTGATTCAGTAAGAGCTGCTGGTAAAGTTGTTGCAGTTGGACTTCCATCAGAAACTATGGACTTGCCAATCGTAAAAACAGTATTAGACGGTATCGAAGTAATTGGATCACTTGTTGGAACAAGGGAAGACTTAAGAGAAGCATTCCAGTTTGGAGCAGAAGGATTGGTTGTTCCTGTAGTTCAAACAAGAACTATCGACGAAGCCCCTGAAATTTTTAAAGAAATGGAAGAAGGAAAAATTCAAGGACGTATGGTAATCGATATGCACTCACATTCTTGTGGTTGCGGACATAAGCATTAATTTGTTTAAATCTATATAAACAATCAAAATAAACTGTATTTGGAAGCTTGAAAACAAACAAGACTAAAAATGCAGTTTTTTAATTTATATTTATATTTTTTAATTGTTTGACTTTTTGATTGGCAAATGATATAAATATATAGTAAAAAATAAGGTATTAAAAATTTAATTTTAAGGAGGAAAATGATGATTTACACATTGACATTGAATCCAGCATTAGACTATGACATGTATCTAAAAGATGATTTACAGGCTGAACATTTAAATCTTGCTCACGAAGTAAATTATAGAGCTGGAGGAAAAGGGATTAATGTTTCAAAAGTGTTAAAAAATCTTGATGTAGAATCTACAGCAATTGGCTTTGTAGCTGGATTTGTCGGAGATTTTATTGTCAGAGATTTAAAAAAAGACAACATAAAATCTGAATTTTTGGAACTTGAAGGAAATACTAGAATCAATGTAAAAGTTAATGGTAATGACAAGGAAACAGAACTTACCGGTGTCTCACCAGAAATCACATCTGAAAAATTACAGGAGCTGACCAACAAGATTTCCCATCTAAAAGACGGAGATATCCTTGTATTATCTGGAAGTATCCCATCTTCAATCAGCAGCAAAATTTATAAGGAATTATCTGAAAACATAAAAGCAAATGTAGAAATAGTACTTGATACAAGAGGAAACTTACTGCAAGACAACATTTACAACAATCTTTTTGTAAAACCAAACATTCACGAACTAAGGGAAATGTTTGATGAAAAATTGGAAACAAAGGCTGAAATTGTCGAAAAATGTAAATTCTTTTTGGACAAAGGCGTAAAAAATGTTATTCTTTCCAGAGGCGGCGAAGGAGCATTGCTTGTAAACAAAGACTTCGTATTAGAGGCATCAGTTCCAAAAGGGCAATTAATCAACTCGATTGGTGCTGGAGATTCTATGGTTGCAGGATTTATTGCTGGATTTGTAAAAGGGCTTTCTCCAGAGGATTCATTTAGGCTGGCAGTTGCTTCGGGAAGTGCAACAGCTTATTCTTATGGACTTGCAGAAAAAGATTTAGTAAATAAACTGTATGACGAAATTGAAATTTCAAAGGAAACTTTTTAAAATACACTACTTAAACTAAAATATCCAGTTTTAAAGTGGTTTTACTATGATAGAATAAAAAATATGTCAAATAAAAATAAACTAATAAGGACGGTGTAAAGATGAAAATATCAGATTTACTGATTAAAGATAGAATAAAACTAGATGTACAGTCTACAAATAAAGTAGATGTTATTAAAGAACTTGCAAAACTTCATGAAAAAACAGGTGTCTTAAATGACTATGATGGCTATGTCAAAGCATTGATGGCAAGAGAGGAACAAAGTTCAACTGGAATTGGGGAAGGAATTGCAATTCCACATGCAAAAACAGAGTTTGTAAAAGAACCTGCACTTGCTATGGGAAGAAAAACTGAAGGAATCGACTATGATTCATTGGACGGAGAGTCTGCTACATTATTCTTTATGATTGCAGCTCCAGATGGTGCGAATAATACTCATATCGAAACACTTGCAAGATTATCACAGTTATTGCTAGATGATGATTTTAAAGCGGCACTAGAAAATGCAAAAACTGCTGATGAAGTATTGGATATTATTAACAAGGCTGAAGCAGAAAAATTTGCAGAGGAAGAAAAGAAAGAAGAAGTACCTGCACAGACTTCATCAGATGAAAATGCCCCTTATATAATTGCAGCAACAGCCTGTCCAACAGGAATTGCCCATACTTATATGGCAGCAGAAGCACTTAAAAAAGCAGCTGATGAAATGGGAGTAAATATAAAAGTTGAAACAAATGGTGCTGACGGTAGAAAAAATGTCTTAACTGATGAAGATATAAAAAAAGCAACTGGTGTAATTTTAGCAATCAACAGAAATATTGAAGTTAACAGATTTGATGGTAAACCATTAATTCAAGTGGAGGCAAAAGAAGGTATTAACAATGCAAAAGCATTAATTCAGCAAGTTTTAGATGGAAAAGCACCTATTTTCCACGCAAGTAATTCTTCTACAGCTTCTTCTGAATCATCTTCATCTGAGAAAAAAGGACTTTACAAACACTTATTAAGTGGAGTTTCTTATATGCTTCCATTAGTAATAAGTGGAGGTATCTTGATTGCGTTGGCATTCTTAGTTGATACATTAACTGGGCATGCAAATGCAGGAAAAGATTTTGGTTCAACACACGAATTGGCAAAATTATTAATGACAGTTGGAAAAGCGGCATTTGGACTTTTCTTACCAATACTAGGTGGATATATAGCTTATAGCATTAGTGAAAGAGCGGCTTTATCTGCAGGATTAGTTGCAGGATTCTTAGCAACAACTCCTATAATTAAAGATGGTCCTGTTTCAGGATTTATCGGAGCATTAATTGGTGGATTTTTAGCAGGATATGTGGTTAAATTCCTAGTATGGGCTTTTGCAGGACTTCCAAGAGCGTTAAATGGACTAAAAATGATTTTATTCTATCCAGTATTTTCAGTATTAATAACAGGTACAATTATGTGGCTAATAGTCAACCCATTAGCAACTGCATTAAATGTATGGATGAATAATGGACTGGCTTCAATGCAAGGTGCAAGTGCAGTCTTATTAGGTGCTTTACTAGCAGGGATGATGGCCGTAGATATGGGTGGGCCAATAAACAAAGTTGCCTATGTATTTGGAACAGGAACATTGACAGCGGCTACTATGACTAGTGGTGGAACTTTCCCAATGGCAGCAGTTATGGCTGGTGGAATGGTTCCTCCAATTGCAATCGCACTAGCTTCACAAATCTTTAAAAATAAATTTACTGAGCAAGAAAAAGAAGCAGGATTGACTAACTATATTATGGGATTATCATTTATAACTGAAGGAGCAATTCCTTATGCGGCCGCAGATCCAGCAAGAGTCATTCCAGCAAGTGTTATTGGATCAGCAATAACTGGAGCTTTGGTGGGATTATTCCAAATTAAAATACCTGCACCTCATGGTGGAATTTTGGTAATGGGATTAAGTAAAAATGCAGCTGGACATAGTGGATTCCTTATGTATTTAATTGCAATTCTAATTGGAAGTGTAATTGCGGCTATAGTACTTGGATTCTTGAAACCGTCTATAAAAAAAGATTAGTTTAAAAAATAAACAAAAAACCGCTTTATTTGATTAATTCATTTAAAACGGTTTTTTCTTTTCTTCTCATTTTCAAACAGTATTTTTATGGTATTTGCATTCTACTCTTCGTAATTTATTTCTAGAACTTCCTTAATTTCATTTCCAAAATAAATCATTTTTGCCTCATTCGTTATCGCCTTTGTCAGTTCAAAAACATTATTCCGTGTCAAAATCTTCTCTGCCATCTCAAAACTTTCCAGACTGTTTAAATGGGAATTAAGTGCCACTTCAATCATTGCTCGTCCATATCCTAAATCCGCAGATTTTTTTAAATATTTAAAATCATCATTTTGTAAATTTGCTTCTTTCTCAAAAAATTTTTGGTTTTGCAATTTTGAAAGTTTATAGAAAGATTTATAATTCTCATTTTTTGAAGATATTTCGTACCAGTTTATTGCATCATAAAGATTATTTTGGTGTTCACAGTATTTTCCAAGCTGATAAGAGGCTTCTGAACGTATTTGTTTTAGAAAATTATTTTTAAAAATCTTTTTTAGTTTTTCATATTTATCAAATTCTGCAGATTTTCCATAAAATTTAGCTAGTTCTATATTTCCATATTCGTTGTATTCAACAGATTTTTTATAAAACTTCTCCGCTTTCTCAACTTCACCCAATTTCTCAAAATTTTTAGCATTTTCCAAAAATTTTATATATTCCCTGCTGTTTTCATCCCCAAACATACATTCGACATTATATAAAATTTCTTTTGTTAAATACAAAATCTGGCTTTCATTCAGTAGTTTATTATAAATTTCCTTTATTTTTTCAGCATCATTTCTCCAAAAATAATATTTGGCAAATTCATATAGATTTTTAGCACTTTCCCCATATTGCAATAAATAATAAAAATATCCATCTATTGCCCAGAAATTCTGTTCTCTAATAGCAAAATAAAACAGCTTCATAACAGACTTCTCAGAAAAATTAAAACTGGTAACATACCAGTTTCTAGCCAAGTTTATATTTCCGCTTTTTTCCTCTAACAGACCTAAATAATACCCAGCCTTTACAATCCCATTTTCAAAAGCAATATACAAGTTGCTCTCTGCCTTGCTCAAATCCCTCTCACAAAAATAATAATACTTCCCAAGCTCATAATACCCCATCCGATGAAGTCCCTTCATCTCATCCAAAACATTTCTCGCTCTTTTAAATTCTCCCTTTTTTATAAAATCATTAACTTTTTTAATATTCTGATTATACTCAACCACATTCTCTTCTTCATTTACCACACTTTTCGTCTTTCTTTCCAATTCCTCCAAAGTCCGAACATTTATAAAAATATTTCCAAGTCTTTGATTTATTCCTTTTAAATAATTTTTCATTTTTTATTTTCCCCATTTTTTATTTACTAATTTTTTTGTTATTATATCATATTTTAAAAAAATTTTT
>NZ_CALHQO010000488.1:0-4606 GCF_938036635.1 uncultured Leptotrichia sp. | reverse complement strand
CTAAATCAATATAATTTTTAGTAGTTTAATTTTAAATAGGTTTGAGTATATTATTATAAATTAAATTGACAAAAAATGGAAAAATTAATAGAATGTAGGTATATAATAATTTATGGAGCATAAGGAGTGAAAAAATTCTGTGAATATTTTATTTAATCAGAAAATATTGGCTAAAAAGGCTGAAGAAGAAATCGATTTAAGTAAACATAATTTTTCTGAAAGAAGAAAAGCGCTAAATAAATGGATAAATAATCTTGAAAATGGAGTTCTTGAAAAATCGAAAGAAGAAGAATCTCAAGCAGAATTTTTAAATGATATATTTGCAACTGTTTTAAGAGCTACGAATAAATTTAACGGACAAAATGAATGGAATTTGCAAAGAGAAACAAAAACTAAAATTGATGGACAAAAAGCGGATGGAGTTTTGGGATTTTTTGATACTGAAGGGAAAAAGGATGTAAGAGCTGTGATTGAATTGAAAGGATCAAAAGTTTCTTTGGATATGAGGCAGAAAAGAGCTGGAGATACTAGAACTCCTGTGGAACAAGCGTTTAATTATGCTCCAAAATATGGAAAAAATTGTCAATGGGTAATTGTTTCAAATTATAAGGAAATACGGCTTTACAGGTCAAATGATATGACAGAATATCAAGTGTTTTTTCTTGAAAAATTAAAAGATGACCTGGAATTTAAGAAATTTATTTACGTACTTTCATTTTCTTCTCTAGTTGGTACTGAAAAGAAAAAGGCAAAAACACTAGAACTTTCTGAAGAATATCAGAAAAAACAAGCCGAGATTGAAAAGAAATTTTATAACGAGTATAAAAATATTAGATTACATATTTTTGAAAATATGCGGAAAAATAATCCTACAATAAATGAGAATATTATAATTGAAAAAGTCCAAAAATTATTGGATAGATTTTTGTTTATTTGTTTTTGTGAAGATAAAGGATTGCTTCCAAACGAGATTTTTTATAAAACTTTAGAAAAAGGAAAAAAAATCAAAAATATTTTTGAAATTTTCTTATCACTATGTAGATGGATAGACATAGGAAATTCAAGAGAAAATATTCCTCGTTTTAATGGCGGACTATTCAAAAATGACGATATTTTGGATGGACTTTATGTCGATAATGAAGTTTTTGAAGAAATGCAAAAAATATCTGAATATGATTTTGATTCCGAATTAAATGAAAATATTTTGGGACATATTTTTGAACAATCCATAACAGATATAGAAGATTTGAAAAAAGAAATAAATGGCGAAAAAGCGGATAAGAAAAAAGGAAAACGTAAAAAAGATGGAATTTTCTATACGCCAAAATACATAACAAAATATATTGTCGAAAATTCAATAAAAAATTGGCTTGATGACAAACGAAAGGAACTTGGCGAAGATAAACTTCCTGAACTTAAAGAAAAAGACTATGATTATGATGTTTATAAGAAAAATTATACTAAAAATTATAGAAAGCATATCGAATTTTGGACAAAGTATAAAGAAGCTGTGAAAAATATAAAAATCGTAGATCCTGCTTGTGGAAGTGGAGCATTTCTGATTACAGCTTTTGAATGTTTGCTAAAAAAGAATAACTATATAGATAATAAAATTTTTGATTTGACAGGGGTAAAGGATTTATTTTCAGATACAACGAAGGAAATTTTACAAAATAATATTTTTGGAGTAGATTTGAATAAGGAAAGTGTAGAAATCACGAAATTATCATTATGGCTAAAAACTGCTGATAAAAATAAAACATTGGCTTCGCTTGAAAATAATATAAAATGTGGAAATTCATTGATTGATGATGTTGAAATTGCTGGAGAATTGGCGTTTGATTGGGAAAAAGAGTTTCCGCAAGTGTTTAAAAATGGTGGATTTGATGTTGTGGTTGGAAATCCGCCGTATGTATTTGCTAGGGATAATTTTAATGAAATTGAAAAAAATTATTATATTAAAAATTACGTAAGCTCAAACTACCAAATAAATACTTATATACTATTTATGGAAAAATCATTTAAGCTTTTAAAGAATAAAGGTTATGCTAGTATGATTGTTCCTAATTCTTGGCTTATGATGTATTCTGGAAAAGGCATCAGAGAATATATTTTAGAAAATATTAAATTATTAGAAATTGTTAATTTGGCAGGACATTCATTTGAAAATGTTAATGTAGAAACAGTAATTTATTTTGGATATAAAGAAAAAGGAGAATTTATAACAAGAGTATTGTTAAATAAAGGAAAAGAATTTATATATTCGCATAGTAAAAATTCAATTAGTTTTATAAATGAAGAGGAAAAATTATTTAAAGTTTTTAGTGATGAATATTCTGAAGAAATTAATAAAAAAATATTTAAAAATTCAACAGCATTAGATGAAATAGTTGAAATAAAAGCAGGATTACAAGCATATGAAAAAGGAAAAGGAATACCCAAACAAACTGAAGAAGATGTAAAAAATAGACCTTATGACTATACATATAAATTTGATGAAGAAACTTATAAATATTTGGAAGGAAATAATGTCGGAAGATATAGCATAAATTGGAGTGGACAATATCTAAAATATGGAGAGAACCTTGCTGCTCCAAGAAGTATGGAACTATTTAATGGGAAAAAAATAATAATTAGAGAAATAACAGGAGCTTTTCCTAAAAATATAATTTCTACATATACAGAAGAATTTTACTTATACAATAGGAGTAATATAGGGATTATAGAAAAAGAAGGTAAAAAAATAGATTTGAAATATATTTTAGTTGTTCTAAATAGTACGTTAATATCATATTATTTTATGAAAAATACAGCAAAATCTGTAAGAAAATTATTTCCTAAAATAATTTTAAATGATTTAAGAACGTTTCCTTTTAAAGAAATTTCTCTCCAAGAACAACAGCCTTTTATAGAAAAAGCTGATAAAATGTTAGCTTTAAATAAAGAATTGCAAGAAATTTCACAAAAATTCCAACGAATGATTATGAGAGAATTTGGTTTAGAAAAAATTTCTGCTAAATTACAAAATTGGTATTTATTGAATTTTGATGAATTTATAAAAGAGTTATCAAAAGCAAAAGTGAAATTAAGCCTTTCTCAAAAAGCTGATTGGGAGGATTATTTCATTGCAGAAAAATTAAAAGCAGAAACATTAAACAATGAAATTACAAAAACGGATAAAGAGATTGATGGGATGGTTTACGAGCTGTATGAGTTGAGTGAGGAGGAGGTTAGGGTTGTTGAAAGTTAAAAAAGAAGAAAATCTAGTTACAAGAACTATAAATCAATTACATTTTGAAGACTTAGATGCAATAAGATTTGAAGAATTGATACTAGCAATGGCATATAAATGGAGAAGATGGGAATCAATAAATCATTTTGGAAAGTTAGGAAGTGATGATGGAATTGATATAGAAGCAACTGAAAATTTATATGATAGAGAAAGAATGTATATATTTCAATGTAAAAGATACCTAAAAATTTCACAGTCACAATTAAAAAAAATAGTAGATGAGTTTTTATCAAAAAATAATTTGTTACCAGATGTGTATGTTTTAGTAGTAAGTTGCTCAATAAGTAAAAAGAATATTGAATTTATGAGAACTTATTTATCTAGCAAAGGAATAGAAAAATTAATTGTTTGGGACAAATCAATTTTAGAAACAATGTTATATACAGATTATCAAAATTTATTATTTGCATATTTTGGAATTAATTTAATAAAAGAACATAATAATAAAATAAAAACAATTAGACGAAATGTAGCATTGAAAAAAAAGATGCACTTAGATTTTTTGAATAATAATAATATAGGTAATTATAGCGTAACAGAACATCTAAAAAAACCGTTTTTAAAATTTGGATTTACTAAAATGACTATACATTCAATTTATGATAAAAATTATCCTTATGAAAATACGTTGTTAAATAATGATTATACAGGATATTTCAGAGTAGATATATATGATTTTTATTTTAATGGTTTAATAGTAACAGATGGATTTGTTGGAGTAAAATTAACACAATTTAAAAATGGTAAAAAAATGAGCAACAAAATGAAAGCATTACGACTGGGATATATACCTTTTGAAAATATAATAGAATATGATATGGAGGGGGATGAATTTTATGATAATCCTCATCTATATTGTGAATTTATAAATGTATGTGATCCATTTGAAAAAATAGGCTATGCAGTTTTAGTATCAGATGATGAATATCAGATATTTGATGAAAGTGAAATATTAAAAATAGAAGAAATTAAATTTGAGAAAAAGGGGAAATAGGGATGGAAGAATTATATATTTTAGGAAATGGATTTGATTTATATTTAGAATTAGAAACGAGATATGAAGATTATTTTAATTCAAGAAAACTTGATGAAAATTTTTTTAAGAAATTGGAAAATATTTATAAAAAAAATTATCAATATGGAAAAAATAATAAGGGTAAAAAAGTATTAGTAATAGTTGACAATATAGGCTTAAGAACAGAAATAGAAGAACTGTACAATAAATATAAAATTGAGAATTTGTTTTATTTATATTTATCCTTTTTAAAAAAAGAAAATTTGAATTGGAATGAAGTTGAATCCAATATTAAAAAA
>NZ_CALHQO010000487.1:0-4606 GCF_938036635.1 uncultured Leptotrichia sp. | reverse complement strand
AAAAATTTAAAATATGAAGTTTAATTTTTTGAAAAAAACATTTTTTTAGCATTGATAGGTATCGCTGGTGTATCAATTTCAGTTAATGCTGCACATAGAGATAAAGTTGTCACTTCAGAACCTTTTGAAGGAAAAGTTGTAACAGATGGTCTTGAATTTCCGTGGGAAATGGTGTGGGGGCCAAATAAACAGCTTTGGGTTACAGAGCGTACAGGAAAGAATATACGTAGAATAAATCCTGAGACAGGTGAATCTAAAATATTATATACATTTAATAATGCATTTGTAGGACCTCAGCACGAAGGTGTATTGGGACTTGCATTGAGTCCTGAGTTTTTATCAGGGAAAGGTAAAAATTATGTTTATACAGCCTATACTTATAAAAATGATAAAGATGAAGAATTTGCAAAAATCGTGCGTTTAACTTATGATAAAAAATCTGATAAGTTGACAAACGAGACTGTAATTTTGGATAAATTACCAGGCAGCAGTGATCATAATTCAGGACGTCTAATATTTGGACCTGATAAGAAACTTTATTACACAATAGGGGATCAAGAACATAATCAAGGGAAATATTTGGACAAGCTTATTGAATCACAACGTACAGCTACTGCACAAGAGGTAGCAAAAAAAGACTTCAGCAGTTATCCAGGCTCTACTTTAAGATTAAATACTGATGGTTCAATACCAAAAGATAATCCTGTAATCAATGGAGTTAGAAGTCATATTTATACTTATGGGCATAGAAATGCTCAAGGACTTGTGTTCGTTGAAAACAATTTATTCAGTACAGAACATGGGCCATCTTCAGATGACGAGTTAAATCTTCTTGAAGCTGGTGGAAACTATGGCTGGCCTAATGTAGCTGGGTACAAGGATAACTTTGCCTACGAATATGTAAATAATTCTGACAATAAAAAAACTTATAAAGAAACTGATTTTAATGCTGATAACTTTAAAGAACCATTAAAAACTTTCTTTACAGTAAAAAGTGATTACAATTTTAAAAATGAAAAATGTGGAAAACTTTCTTATCTATGCTGGCCCACAATTGCTCCATCAAGTGTAACTTATTATCCAAAAGATGGAAAAATAACAGCTTGGCAAAATTCATTATTGATTACATCGTTAAAAAATGGTGCTTTGTATAGAATTCCATTAAATGCCGATGGTAAAAATATTCAAGGAGATGTAATAAAATACTTTAAAACAAATAACCGTTACCGTGTAGTACTTGTTAGCCCTGACACAAAAAAAATCTACATTGCAACGGATACTAAAGGAAATGTAATAGGAACTGACGGGAAACCAAATACCGAAATGGAAAATAAAGGAGCAATTTTAGTTTTTGAATACAAGGAATAATAAATTAATTTATTAGATATTTTTGATTTTATAAAGAGCTGTCCTCAGATATAATTTGAAGCAGCTCTTTTTAATGTATATTAATGAAATAAATTTTCTAGTGAAGTATTTTTACCAAACTTAACTGGTTTAAATTCGATTATTTCATAATCTGCTATTTCTTCGATATAAAATGGATCTTCATACAATATTTTTTTTGCTTCTTCCAAATTGTTAGAATTAAATAATATTACTCCTCCTAATTCAGGAAAACTTTTCTTCCCTGTACATATAAATTTTTCTTTTTCAAAATATTTGTCAAGATATTCTAAATGAGCTTCTAAAACCTTATTTACTTCTTCCATTGATTTTTTATATTTTAAATTAGCAATAAACATTATTTATCCCCCTCTTCTCTTGTCTTACGGATATATTCAACATATTCCTTTGCGTTTTTGCCAAGTTCATTATCATTTAATTCGTTTATATGTGGAGAAACTCCATAAACACTAAAATATGACAAATAAATTCCTTGAGCATAATTTATAGTTTCTTCAAATGGAATAAGTATTTCATCAAGAGAAAATTTATTTTTCCCACCATGCTTGTAATATTCTCTCTTCCCTCCAGTTGTAACAGCTAATCCAATCTTTTTATTCTTCAGCTTGTCCCCGTTCAATCCATATGCCCAGTTATACTCAAATACTTCATCCAGCCATTTTTTTAACAAAGGAGGACAGTTAAACCAGTACAAAGGAAATTGAAAAATAATATGTTCATATTTAATCAATAATTCCTGCTCTCTTTTTACATCTATATTCCAATCTGGATATTCTTTATACAATTCATGAACTTCTATTTCTTGCGGATATTTTAACAGCTCTTCCTTCCATCTCTTATTTGCTCTTGATTCGTTAATATTTGGATGTGCTAAAATTACTAAAGTTTTCATAATTATACATATTTCCTTTCATTAATTTTATTATATTATATAATCCTAATTTAAATTTGTAAATACACACAAAAACGTAAGCATATACTTACCTAAACGTAACTACTGGACTTAATTGAAAATTTATGCAATAATATCTTCATAATAATATTTACAACAGGAGATTAACTATGAAACAATATATTTTAGGAATAGAAGCAACACTTGAAATATTTGGTGGGAAATGGAAAGCATTGATTACATATATTCTTACCTTTGGAACAAAAAGGACAGGCGAATTACAAAGATTAATCCCTGGTATTTCCCAAAAGATTCTTATTGAAAAATTGAAAGAGCTGGAAAAAGATGGAATTATAGAAAAACATGTGTATGAAGAAATGCCTCCAAAGGTAGAATACAAACTCACAGAATATGGACAATCATTTTCAAATATTTTATATGCCATGTGCTTCTGGGGTCGAGAAAATATTAAATTACGGCAAAAAATGGGTGAAGACATTATACTGCTTGATAAAAAAGAGGAATTTAGAAAAAATATTGATAAATAGTTTTATTACTCTTTATTTTTTACAAAGCATTAAAAAAATATTATCACAAAATACAAATAAAACAAATATTGTAATTTCATACTAAAATCCTTACTTCAACAAAAGCCAAAATACGAAAAAAGTAGTTGACAAATTATTGAAATATATGATATACTAACTGAGTAACGTATGGGTGGATGTCCGAACGGCTAAGGGACCGGTCTTGAAAACCGGCGAAATCGCAAGATGTCTGGGTTCGAATCCCAGTTCACCCGCCATTTAAAATTTATACTTTTGGAGAAGTGGCAGAGAGGCCGAATGCGCTCCCCTGCTAAGGGAGTATCCGAGCTAAAACTTGGATCGAGGGTTCAAATCCCTCCTTCTCCGCCATTTTTTTTTAGTAAATTTATTAATAATGCATCTGTAGCTCAATTGGATAGAGCGTCTGACTACGGATCAGAAGGTTATGGGTTCAACTCCTGTCAGGTGCGCCATTTTTATATAAAGACATTGATATTAAACTAATTCATGATTATTTCAAAGAATTAATCATAAGTTGTTGATATTTATCTAATATTACTATAAATTTATCGTACTTAAAGTGCGATTTTTTTTTGCTAAAAATTAGGTATAAAAAAAATAACAAGAATAAGCTGTTAAGAACAAATTATTTTCGTTAGAAATTTAATGAAACACTTAAAATATTAGAAATAGAAAACACGAAACTAACGATTGCAGAAAAACATTGGCAACTTTTATGAGTAAATATCAATTAAATGAAGTTCAAATAACAGATATATTAGGACACGAAAATATAAACACAACAAATGATTATTATATTAAAGTAGATGAACAGGAATTAAAAAAATCCATTAACAAAATAGATTTTTTAAAGGATGTAGTATAAAAATATTATTTAAAAGTCTAAAAATCATACTTTGGATATATCAAAAAAGGTAACCAACAGGTAACCAACGCATAAGGTAAATGGTTATTTTTCCAAACTTTTAAAAAGATATAGTAAAATTATAGCAATTTTAACAATTTTAAAAAAATTATCTCAAAACACCATATTATTTAGCTTGATAAAAATAATAGTATAAAAAAATATGCTACCCTTGTGATAGCATATTTAAAAAGGAGTTTTGAAGAATCAACATCCTTTTTAAAGAAAACCTAGTAAAACAAGGACTGAATTTAAAAAATAGTCCAACGTTAGTCCAACAAGAAATTTTAAGAAAAAATCTCTAATTTTATAAAAAAATTCAACATTATCTGTAAATTCTAAAAAAGAAAATCCAACTAGAAATAATATTAAAATTAGTTATTGTATTATTTTTCTAACTATGTTAATTCAGGTAGTGAATTTTTTTCTTATAAGAGCCGATTTAAGAGTTTATTTTTTTTACTCAAGGGAAATATCAAAAATGAGTTTAAACGTTCTCTATGGGGCTTATACAGAGTTATCCGAGATTGTATTTTTGACATAGTCTGTGAGATAAAGTCCCAGAATTTTGAAAAGCCATCCCTATAAGTACGGCACTATTTTCTTGATTCTACTTAGTGTGGCTTTGAAATACAAATAATTTTTTTTGAGAAAATTAGCAACCATTAATTTAACTTATTTATTAATTGTTAAAAAAATTTTAAATTTTTGTTGTAAAAGTACAACAAATAATGTATAATTATATTGCAGATAAGAATATTTATGCTGTATATCTGTGATAACTGAATGAAAGTTTAAGCGTTATGTAAGAACGCCAGCCACAGAGCCACTATT
>NZ_CALHQO010000486.1:0-6944 GCF_938036635.1 uncultured Leptotrichia sp. | reverse complement strand
TATTTTTTTGTTTTATATCAATCATATAAAAAAGGAGATTTTTTAATTTTATGAATTAAAACTTTAATTATCATGAAAAATTCTTACAAGGAGATGTATTAAAATGACAAATAACATCAGAAAAATAAAGCAGGATTTGCGAGCCTATGCAAAAAGATGTAAAGATGTGCATTATACAGAAGGCCTGTTAAAAACATTTTTAGTTACTGGAACTCTTTTTGTAACAAGGAATCTGTTCTCGGCTTCGGAAAATACAAGTATTGCAAGTCAAAAGCAGGAAATTTCTACATCAATTAAGACAATACATCAGCAAGTCAAAGCAACACGGAAAGAAAACGACAAATTACTGAAAAATACAAATCTTGAACTTATCCAGTTAATGGAACAAGGGGATCACGTTGTAAAATCGCCTTGGAGCAGCTGGCAGTTTGGAATGAACTATATGTATAACGACTGGCATGGACACTATAAAGGACGTGGAGATAAGGAAGAAAAATATCCATATGAAGGTATATTTGAGAGAAGTACAAATGCCTTTGAAAGATATACATCACCACTAAGTAATCAATATAAATTACTTGCGACATCAACTAATCCTTATTCGGCATCATCAAGTGCAAGAACAGGATTGAATCAGGGATATGGAATAGCAAGTACAACACCTAAATCAGAACCTTTAGTAGCATTGAATGTGGAAGCATCAATAAGACCAAAAAATGTACAAAGAGATCCGGTAACAGCACCGACAGTATCAGTTAATGCACCGCAATTACAAGCATTAAATGTACCTAATTTGTTACCGCCTTCATTAGATATAAAGGCTCCTGAGGCTGTAAGTGTACCTAATAAAACACCGAATATAGTTCTTAATCCAACAGTTCAATATAATTTTGATGGTCATACTGTTACTGGTGCTAATCCATGGGGGCCTAGTCATCCTGCTAAAGATCAAGATGGACAAAATAAACATTTTTGGTCAGGATGGAATCCTGCTACAGGTACGGTTGAAGCTGGAAAATCAGCTTGGAAGATTGTAGGAGGAGCAGTAGAAATAGATAATAGTCGAAGAATACCAAATGTATTTTATGCAAATGCAGTGGATAGAAGTGCTCCAACAGGTATAAAGTGGACATTAAAAAATGCAAAAGTAGATGTTGTAGGAGACCCTACATGGAATCCTAAAGGAACTTCAGCAGTACATGCAGTTTGGGATGGAGATATAACAAATGTACAAGCTACATTACACGGTTATGCAACATTTATTGCAGCGGAAACATGGCATGACGGTAAGGTAACTATAAATAGTTCAAAAGTAAATATTGAAAATAGTTACAATAGTGTGTTTTTTGGATTTCCGGCAACATATTATGCAATGGGAATTAATAATAATGACTATCATTCATATAATCAAAGAGGAGAGTATTCAGGAGATTTAAAAGTAAGCATAAATAATGCTGATAATAACTACATTTACAGTATAATGGGTGTTCAAGGTTCGTTTAAGTTGGACAATAGCGGAGATTATGATGTAAAAGGAAACGGTAACTTAGTTTATCTTGGAATAGGTTATTCACCGAACTGGGAAAATCTTAAAGGAAGCGGAGATGTAACAAGTAATCCGAATACAGCTATGACTCCGAGTATAAAACTAGGAACATCAGGTAAAATTAATGTTGATGGAAATTCTAATGTAGGATTATTTTTTGAAAATAGATACAGTAACTTTACTACCGGAGGGAATTTACCATTTGATTCTGCAAAACCTAATTTTACTATTGATAAATGGAAAAAAAGTGTAATAGGTATTTATCAAGGTGAAATAGAAGTTGGAATGAAAGTCGGAGAAAATTCTGCATCTAATGGGAATGTTGGAGTATATTCAAGATCAGGTCAAAGAGAAGGAATAGTTCCAAGTCAAGATTTAGGAGCACCAGATGCGACTGATAGAGCAGCAGGACTGGCTTATGTTCGAGCAAATCAAAATTCAACATCAAATGGACATCCTGATTATGATACAGATAAAATACATAATTTAGAAGTTGCAAAAGCAGAAATCTATTTTGGTAAACATGCAACTAACAGTATTATGTTTGCTGCTGATAATGGTTCAGTAATAGATGTAGCTAACACAGATAAGGCAGATAAAAATTTAGGTCGTGAAGCATATAAAGAAGTTACACCATCAACTGAAATAAAAGATTCAGCAGCTCAATTAACAAGTTCATATGATGATACAGTAAACCAAGCTGCAACAGGAACAGTTATAGCTTATGCAACAGGAACATGGTCTAACCAGAATATGCCGGGAGGAGCTGCAACTCTTAATGGAAAAGGTAGTGAAATTAACTTGTTCCAACCTGTAATTATGTCAGGAAGAGCTAAATTAGACACGGCAACAAATAAAATGAATCCATCGGTTGCATTAATCGGAGATAACAAAGGTATCGTTAATGCTAAAAAAGATGTAACTGCAAATGGATACGGATCAATAGTTGCCCTAGCACAAAATAATGGTGAAGTAAATGTTACTGGAAAAATAACTGCAAAAGATTCATGGGCAGCAACTGATGCAGCAACAAAACCTTACTTATATACAAATATAGGAGCTTACGCTTCAGCAAACAGTACAGTTAATATAAAAGAACATGATATACACGGAATAGGAGCTGTTGCAGCAGGAGCAGGAGCAAAAGTAGTTGTTGACAGTACAAAAGCAGGAAGTACAATAAGAACAGGAAAAGAAGGAGCATTGGCAGCTTTAAACGGAGGAAATATAGAATATAAAGGTGGAACAATAACTCATGAAGATAATCAGGTAGATGCTAACGGAGTAGGTGATCATGCATCTTCAACACCATTTAATGCAGATGCAAATTCTCATATCAACTTTACAGGAGATACACAATTAAATATAGGAAGCGGAATCCTAATGCCAGGAACAGCAGCAGACTATGCAGCGGCAGCAGGAACTACTGCAAAATATAATGGAATGAGTAATGTTGATGTAGCTCTTACAGGAGATAATGTTATACTAAGTTCAAATGACGGAATAACAACAACTTGGACAGGAGCTCCTATAGGATCTGTAATACAAACAGATATGAAAGTAAGAAGTTTTAATGATAATGGACATTCATATAAGATTTACTATATAAATGGAAACTTTATTATAGATTCAGATATTGACCTTGACAGTCCAACAGATGCATTTAAAAATGTAGGATTATCAAGAGAAGTAGTTACAATAAATGCAGGTAAAACAATAAGTTCGACAGCAGGAAAAGGTCTTGCTATGGCATCAAATGATAAAGCAAATACAGATGCAGATAATAGCAAAACACAATATATAAATAATGGAACTGTAAATATAACGGGTGGAAGTCTTGGAGCAGGAACAATAGGACTTAATATAAGTTACGGACAAATAAACAACAATAGTGATATCAATGTGGATGAAGGTATTGGTGCTTATGGAATAAACGGAAGTACATTGAAAAATGACGGAAACATAACAATATCCAATAAAGGTGTAGGAATGGCAGCCTTTACATCCTTAGGTACAGCTTTACAAACATACGGTACTGATAAATTGATAAGCAGCGGAACATTAGGAAACGCAAAAACGCTTGAAATAATAAACAACGGAACAGTAACAGTAAACGGAAATAACTCAGTAGGTTTATATGGTGAATTGAATAAAGCAACAGGAGCACCGGGAGGAACAATATTAACAGCGGCAAATGGAAGCATAACTAATAATGGGAAAATAGTTATGAGTGGAGATAATGCAGTAGGAATAGTATCAAAAGGAACAAAAGTAACTCTTACAGGAACTGGAAGTTCAGACATAGTAGTAGGTAAAGACGGAATAGGTGTGTATGCTGAAAATACTCCTGTAACTATAAACAGCGATTACGGAATAGAAGTGAAAGAAAACGGGACAGGAATATTTGTTAAAAACGGAAGTGATGTATTGGCACCTGGAAAAACTCTTGAATTAAAATACAGCGGTTCAAATGCAGGAACAGGAGTTGGATTATTCTATGAAGGAGCAGCAGCTTCTAATATAGTAAACGGAACAAATGTAAAATTAGTTGATACTGTAGGAACAACAGGCGGATTAGTGGGAATATATGCTAATAATGGCGGAAAACTTACAAATACTGCAGATATAACAGGAGATAAAGGTTATGGAATTATAACAAACGGAACAGAAATAGAAAATACAGGAAATATAACATTAAATAACCCAATAGATCCGACAAAATCAAGTGTAGGTATATTTACTCAAGGAACTGACAAAATAACAAACAGCGGAAATATAACTGCAGGAGGAAAATCTGTCGGAATATATGGACATGCAGTAGATCAACTGGGAGGTTCAATAACAGTTGGAGATGGAGGAACAGGAATCTTCAGTGGAGGAGGAAATGTAAATCTGTCAGGAGGCTCAATAACAGTTGGTGCTGGAAAGGCTACAGCAGTATATACAAACGGAAGCGGACAGACAGTAACATTGGGAACTCCAGGAACAGGAAACGGAACTGCATTAACAATAGGAGATACTTCGTTCGGATTTATAAATGAAGGAACAGGAAATACAATATATTCATACAGAAATGTAAACCAAAATTTAGGAAATGATTCGGTATATATTTACTCTAAAGATGCAAGTGGAAGAATAGAAAACTATACACCGTTGACATCAAACGGAGATGTAAACTACGGATTGTATGGAGCAGGGACAATAGAAAACCATGCTGATATGAACTTCGGAACAGGATTGGGTAACGTAGGAATATACAGTATAGATGGAGGAACAGCAAGAAACCATGCAAATATAACAGTAGGTGGATCTGATACAAGTGATCCTAATGTATCTAATCATAAATATGCAATAGGTATGGCAGCAGGATACGGAGAAGCACCTTCAGGATATACAGGAAATATAGAAAATGTATCCGGTGGAGTAATTAATGTAAATGGTGAGTACAGTATAGGAATGTACGGTTCACATGCGGGAACAACAGTAACAAATAACGGAACTATAAATCTTAATGCAAGTAACACAACAGGAATGTACTTGGATAACGGAGCAAAAGGAATAAATAATGGAACAATTCAATCAAACGGAAGCGGATTGAAGAATGTAACAGGAATAGTTGTAAGAAACGGTTCTGAATTATCTAATAACGGTACAATAAACATAGATGCAGTAAATGCAAGAGGAATAATAACAAAAGGAAATCCGGCAGGAGCAAATCCTGGAGTAATTAAAAACTACGGAACATTAAATATAACTGGAAATGGTTCTCAAGATGTACAGGAAGCAACAGGTGGACAAGACATAGGTAAATCAATGGGAGGAGTATCTATAAATGCACCTGCAGGGTCATCGACAGCAACGATAACAGTAAACGGAAAACCGGTAGTTCCGGAATTAGCTACTACAAGTGGAACAGAGTATAAACCGATGGAAGTATCAACAATAGGAATGTATATAGATACTTCAAGTAAAAGATTTACAAACCCGGTAACAGGATTAAATCATTTATCAGGATTAACGCAAGCAGACTTAATAGTAGGAACAGAAGCAACAGAAAATACGACAAGCAAATATATTCAAATAAATGATAAGATATTGGCACCGTATAATCAAATGATATTAAATAATCCTCAAATAGAGAAATGGAATGTATATGCAGGATCGTTGACATGGATGGCAAGTATAGCACAGAATCAGACAACGGGAGTAATAGAGAATGCATATTTGGCAAAAGTTCCATATACACAATGGGCAGGAAAAGAAGAAACACCAATAAACAGTTCTGATACATACAACTTCCTAGACGGATTGGAACAAAGATATGGAGTTGAAGGATTAGGCACAAGAGAAAAAGCATTATTTGATAAATTAAACAGTATAGGAAAAAATGAAGAAATATTATTCTATCAGGCAACAGACGAAATGATGGGACACCAGTATGGAAATCTTCAACAAAGAATCAATGCAACTGGAAACATACTGGACAAGGAATTCAGATACCTGAAACACGACTGGAGAAATCCGTCTAAGCAAAACAACAAGATTAAAGTGTTTGGTGCAAGAGATGAGTACAACACTGACACGGCAGGAATCATTGATTACACAAGTAATGCCTACGGTGTAGCGTATGTTCACGAAGATGAAAAAATCAAGATGGGTAACTCTGATGGATGGTATGCAGGAGTTGTAACTAACAGATTTAAATTTAAGGATATAGGACATTCAAGAGAAAATCAAACTCAGCTTAAAGCAGGAATCTTTAAGACAATGTCGCCAAAAACTGATCACAATGGGGCATTGCAATGGACAATTGGAGGAGATGTATTCTTTGGAATTAATAATATGAAACGTAAATATCTGGTTGTAGACGATATATTCCAGGCAAAATCTGACTACAACTCTTATGGTGCGGCATTGAAGACAGACTTGGGATATGACATAAGAATGAGCGAAAGAACGCATTTACGTCCATACGGAGCATTGAAGATGGAATACGGAAGATTCAATACCATTAAAGAGGATAATGGAGAAATGAGACTGGAAGTGAAAGGAAACGACTACTTCTCAGTTAAGCCGGAAGTTGGAATGGAATTCAGATATGTACAACCGCTTGCAGTGAGAACAAATCTGACAGTGGGATTGTCAGCCGCTTATGAAAACGAATTAGGTAAGATGGCAAGCAAGAACAACCAAGGAAGAGTAAGATACACAAGCGCAGACTGGTTCGGAATAAGAGGGGAAAAGGAAGACAGAAGAGGAAATGGTAAATTTGACTTGAATATCGGAGTTGATAACACAAGATTTGGAGTGACAGTAAATGGAGGATATGACACAAAAGGAAAAAACGTAAGAGCTGGAATAGGATTCAGAGCTATTTACTAGAACGAAGATAAAATGT
>NZ_CALHQO010000485.1:0-1348 GCF_938036635.1 uncultured Leptotrichia sp. | reverse complement strand
TAATTGTTGTCGATTCAGTTGCGGCGCTTGTTCCAAAAGCTGAAATTGAAGGAGAAATGGGAGATCAGCAAATGGGACTTCAGGCAAGATTAATGTCAAAAGCACTTAGAAAATTGACAGGAAGTATTGCAAAATCTGATACGGTTATGATCTTCATTAATCAAATAAGAGAAAAAATTGGAGGATTTTCATTTACTCCAGGTCCACAAACTACAACTTCAGGAGGACGTGCATTAAAATTCTTTTCAACAGTTAGAATGGAAGTGAAAAGAGTGGGTTCTGTGAAACAAGGAGATGACGTTATTGGAAATGAAATTCTAGTAAAAGTCACTAAAAACAAAGTTGCACCGCCATTTAGAGAAGCTAGATTTAATATTATGTATGGAACAGGAATTTCTAGAATTGGAGAAGTGCTAGATGCGGCTATAAATTTAGGAATTGCCTCGAAGGCTGGAGCTTGGTTCAGCTATGGAGAAGAACGATTGGGACAAGGTCGTGTAAATGTGGAAAATATGTTAAAGGAAAATAAGGAACTTTACAAAAGACTGGAAAAAGATGTACTGGAAGCAATTCGTCCAAAACAAGAAGAAGATAAAAAGGAAAATCCTGAAGCTGTGGAAAATGACCAGACTCAAAATGACGAAAATGGCAAAGTAGAAAATAATGAAAATTAATAAAATTTATCGAAATAAAATGTATCTTGATACAGGAGAAATTATGGATATAAGCCCGTTTATCAGGCAAAAATATGATTTGAAGGTAAATAATGAGATTGAGAGGTTTTATGATGAGATTTCGTATGAAGCCTCTCTTGAAAAGGGGATTTTTCTAATTTCATTAAAGGACAGGACAAAAAAGGAAGTGCGGCTAAAATTAGAGGAAAAATATAGAAATAAGGCAGCTATTTTACGAGCAATAGAAAAACTGGAGGAATTTGGGTATTTAAATGACTTGAATTATGCAATGTCGTATATTGAAGGTAGAACGTATGGGAAAAACCGTATTTCCTATAATCTTTTTCAAAAGGGAATTGATAAAGACATAGTTGAAAAGGCTTATTTGGCTTTGGAGGAAGAAAGGGAAGAAAATGTTGAAGATGTAAAATTAGAAAAATTGATTGAAAAAAAAGGTAAAAAGGTCAATGTAAATAATGAGCGGGATGAAAAAAAAATAAAGGAAGAGCAGAAACTTATACAATATTTGGCAAGGCAAGGTTTTTCTCTTGATAAAATTTTTAAAAAGTTAAAAGAGTACAAGGAAAATTACTAATAAGCAGTAAGGGAGGAAAAGAACATGAGAACGATATTTTACCATCTTGTGTTAGTTGGAACTTTTATTTATGGAAGTT
>NZ_CALHQO010000484.1:0-1545 GCF_938036635.1 uncultured Leptotrichia sp. | reverse complement strand
GGAAGGATAGAAAATGGAATTTTTTCAATTGACGGAATAATTTATGATTTAAATAAAAAATTATCTCAAAAACCGTATAAATATATATACAAAGAATTAATGCCTAAAAAATTATTTGACAAATTGCAAAAAGAAATTTATTTGTTAAATCAAAAAAGAATAGCTGAAGATTGGAATAAGGTGTTGGATGATTATTTTAAAGGGCAGATAAAGTTTGAAAAATTAAAAAAAAGAAAAGAAATTAATGGGAAAAAAATAATATGGCAATTTTGGGGTCAAGGATGGGATTATGAAAAATTACCAGAAATAGTGAAAATATCTTATAAAAGTGTTGAAAGATATAAAGGTGAATGTGAAGTAATTAGAGTAGATATGAAAAATATATTTGATTATTTAGAAATTCCAGAAATTTTGATAAAAAAACTTGAAGATGAAAAAATAGGATATGCTCATTTTACAGATATTATAAGACTGGCATTATTAAATTATTATGGTGGAGTATGGTTAGATGCAACTGTAATATTAACAGATTATTTACCTCAAGGATATTTTAATATGGACTATTTTGTATATCAAAGAGATGACTTTTTTAATGAAAAAGAAAAATGGGAAAAAATTGATTCAATATATTTTTCATGGGATAAAAGAAATAAAGTAAGATTTTTGAGCAGTATAATTTTTTCAAAGAGAGGAAATAAAATTATTAGATATGTTAATTATTTTTTGGAATTATAACGATAAAATACCAAATTATTTTTTCTTCCAAATTTTATATACACAATTAATCGAAAAATATTATAAAAAGGAGCAATGCATAGTAGTTTCTGATACGTTACCACATGAATTATTTATAAAATTGTTTGAAAAGTATGATGAAGAGGAATATAACAATATAAAAAATAAAATAAATATACATAAATTATCATTTAAGATAAATGTGGATAAAGAAAAAAATAGAGGAACGTTTTTAGAAAAGTTACAAAAGGAGTATTTGGAGAAATGGAAATAAAACAAGCCGTAAAAAAAACAGGATATTATGTAGCTTTGCTATTTGGAATATCATTATTTTTATCTGAAAAGTTTGAAAATAATATATTGTTACCGTTATTATTAATATTGCTTGTAATAGCTATAGCAGTAGATAAAAAAGACTTTGAAGATAGTTTCTTTATTAAGGAAAAAATATTTTCTGTGTCAATGTTGCTTCTTGTAGTAACACCCTTTATAATAGCAATGTGTGATGGTGGAATAAAGAGCAGATTGGACAATTATAACTTAAAGTATTTATGTTTTTTCCCTTTAATTTATTTTTTGGATGAGGAAAAGAAAATGTTTAATTTTCTAAAATCCTTATTAACAGGTGGCATGATCGTTTTAGTTTTAGCAATTTTTAATTTTGTGAAAGAATATAAAGATTGGAGTAAACTAGGATCATTAGATAGAGTGACAGCAATTTTAAGAGTACAGGACTTTTCTAATATAATGTGTATAATTTTATTATTTTTGTTATCATTTTTGATTTTTTATAAAGAAAAAAAAGAAAAT
>NZ_CALHQO010000483.1:0-1217 GCF_938036635.1 uncultured Leptotrichia sp. | reverse complement strand
TATTTTATAAATAAAAATCCAATAAAAAGTATTACAATAATCCAATTAAATACGTTAAACCAATCTACCATCCAATTCCTCCATAAAATTACAATTATCGAACTTTTTCCTTCACCATCTTAAATTTCTTCTTATAAAACGCTATCCCAATCAAATCAATCCGTTCAACATCCCGACTCACAAGTTCCTGAAAATACTCCATTCTTTTTATTTGCTCAACAGCCTCTTCCGCCTCTCTTTGCATATCTTTCAACCGTTTTGATACTTTCAGTTCAATTATATAGCCATATCCCTTTTTATCTTTTGGCTCCAAATACAAGTCAAATCTTCCATGTCCAGATTCCTGATTTCCTTTTACATAATAATAGCCTCTAAGTCCTGAAAATAAGCCAGTGAAATAGCCTTGATAAAAACTTTCCTTATAATTTTCCATAAAACTTACCGAATTGAGTACATTTTCCCGCAGTTCCTTTTCAAACATTTCTAAATCCCCATAAACCAATGCTTCAAGTACATTACTGAAATTTGGTTTTTCGTTTAAATATTCATCTATGAAAAGATCCCTAAAATAACTTGCGATTTCATAGTTTGGGATTCTTAATTTATATTTTCCTTCAAATCCTTCTTCTTCAGCAGTTAAATATCCAGCATTTAACAATAAATTCCACAATTGTTCCGTTGTTTTCAGATTCTTAAATTTCACATTTTCATTTATTTTCACGCTTATTGTCTTATTTAAAAGAAGTTTTTCAAAATCATCAAACATTTCCTGTCCTGCCACTTCTGCCAGCAATTTTCTTATCTCATCATCTCCGCCACTGTTTACCCAATAGGCCTTTAATCTTTTCTCATCAAGATATTTAGTAAAAGACCAAGGATTGTAAATTCTCTGTCCGCCAAAGCTGTAACCATTGTACCAGAATCTTACATTTTCAAAATTTTTCTCAAGTTCATATTCTTTCAGAGTTTTCTTCACTTCATCTTCTGTAAACCCAAAATATTCAGTAAATTCATCACTTAAAACACTATTAATTCTTACATTATTAAGCCCTGAAAACAGCCCTTCTTTTGATACCCTATTTATTCCAGTTATTATTCCAAATTTCAAATATTTATTATTTTTTAGCACAGATGAATACAAGACTCTATAAAAATCAATCACTTCATCATAATATCCTTTTACGTATGCTGTGATTAAAGGTGTATCGTATTCATCT
>NZ_CALHQO010000482.1:0-6709 GCF_938036635.1 uncultured Leptotrichia sp. | reverse complement strand
AAATATATTTATTAATATTAGAATGCTAAATAAGATAACTAAAGCATAATGTATAAAAATTGAAGCACCTAAAAGTAAATACAATTTTTCCAGATACTTCTGATTTTTTGTATCCAAGTTTCCTCCTTATAATTATAATAACATAGTAAAACTAAATTTTAAATTTTTTTATAAGACTCCCTGCTCAAAGGCATAAGGAGTATATTTGCCACTTTTTGTATCAATGCTTTTAATGATTTTTTTTACTTCCGTTGCTGTTTCAAATGTGAAATCTAGCCTCAATTCATCTAAATTCAGTTCATAAATATCATCCAGCCTTGGTATCAGATTCATTGGCTTGTCTAGATAGAGTTCAATATTATCAAGTTCATTTCTTACAATTTTGTACTTGTCATAAAATTCGCCTTCCAGCTCCTTGTATTCTTTATCAAAAATTTTATGTTCAATATACATTCCTTTTAGGTAACCGTAAATCACAAGCCCTTTTTTCAGTTTGTCAGATTTTATGTTTTTTAATTGCCGATAACTTAATTCTGGCGATAAAAATACTGTTTCAAGATTTTTGAAAGTAGAAAACATCTCAATTGTATGATTATTGAAAACATTTAAGTTCCAGTCCAGCGTTTGTCCTTTTGCTCCAGTTTTTTCTCCCATAATTGCCTGATAAAGATTGGAAACTAGGTTTGTACCTGTTTTTATCTTATCTGTTTTTGACAAATTCTTTTCCTTTGCAACATCAAACTGTTTTCGGTAAATTTTTGTTATTCCCATTTCACGGCAGGCGTTTTCCTGCTCATCATTTGTAACAAGTGCTGAAATAACAGGTTTTTTACTATCTTTAGATTTTTCGTTTTCCAGATTAATCGGTTCAAAATTATATTTTTTTCGCTCAATAGCAGTTCTTTTGTAAGAGCCAAGTAATTTTTCCAAAAGTTCTGAAACACATTCTCTTTTGAGATTTTTTAGTTCACTAAAAGGAATGAACGAAGTTCCATCATAATTAATCTGAATTTTACCAAGTTCAAAAGTCGTATCTCCAAGTTCGCCAATTTTCTCTGCGATTTGTTCTTTCGTAATCAATTTTTTGGCATCTTGTTCAATAAGATTTCCTTTCTTTGTCACAGAAATTATCTCGTTTTTCAAATTTTCAATTTCCAGCGTAAGTTCAATTTCTTGACCTTTTTTTGCAAGTAATGTTGCATTAACAGCGGCATATCTTTTGGAAACTTTTATATTATGGATAATTCTGTCGTTAATTTCTTTAGAATAATTTTTGTAAATATATTTTGTTCCTTTTGGTAATTTTCCGATTGAAACAATATCAAATCTATTGGCTTTTTGGATTTTTTCTTTCTCATTGTGATTATTTTGCTTTTTATTTTCCTGTTCAGAATTTTCATTTTTTCCAGCTTCAATAATTCGAATTTTATTTACATATTCTCCGCCAATCTGCTCAAAATTCTCATCTACAAATTGAACACCATCTCCTAAAATTAATTCATCATTAATTTTAAAGTTATTTGATTCTCCAATTCTTGCTCCAAGAAAATATCCAAAATTTGAAGAATATTTAAAGTTCATAAGTTTGTTATCCAAATAAAAATACCCTTTTGAATATCCACGGTTAAACAGCTTATAACTTTCCGTCGGACGTGGAGTGCCTTTTAAAATATTGTCATAGTAGCTTACAGTCTCGAAAACGTACTCGCTTGATTTTTTTCGTCCTTCAACTTTTATCGCATCAATTCCAATATTTTTTAACATATTGATTTCTTTTTCCTGCAATAACTGGTCATTAGGGCTTAAAAAATAAGCACTTTCTCCATTTTCATCGGTAAACTTTTTACGGCAGGAATAAGCACAAAGTCCACGATTTCCGCTTCTTCCTCCAATAAAGCTGCTTATGTAGCAATTTCCAGAATAAGAAATACAAAGTGAACCTGATACAAAGATTTCCAGCTCAATATCAGTTTTTTCACGAATACTTTTTATCTCTTCGAATGAAAGTTCTCTTGCAAGACAGACACGAGTAAGTCCTAATTCTTTTAATTTATTAGCTTCTACATGATTCGCCACAGTCATCTGCGTACTTCCATGAATTTTTAAATTTGGAAAATTTTCCTTCAAAAACTTAACAAATCCCAAATCTTGCACAATAAAGCCATCAATTCCGTGTTCATAGATTCTTTTGATATTATTATACATGCTGTTAATTTCGCTATCCTTTAAAATTGTATTCAAAGTCATAAGAGTCTTTACTCCACGTGAATGAGCATAGTCAATTCCGTTAAGCACTTCTTGTATAGCTAGATTTTCGTTATTTCTTCTTGCTCCAAATCCTTTTAGACCAAAAAACACTTCATTAGCTCCAGCTTTTACAGCAGCAACCAGTTTTTCATAATTTCCTGCTGGTGCTAAAATATTCATTTTTCTTTTTTTATCAAAATCTATTACTTCTTCCAATTTAATTTTCTCTCCATTTTTTCTAAAAATTTTATCTCTTATATTATAACAAATTTGCTATTTTTTTCCAATTTATTTTTTAAATTTATCCAAAATAAATTCGCATATTTTTTTATTGTTAAATAAAAAAATTCGGTAAATATTAAAATACCGAATTTATGTTAAATGATTTTAAAATACAGGGAATCCTTGACCAGCATATTTTTCTTCAATGAACTTCTTAACTTTTTCAGAAGTCATAGCTTTTGTTAAATCTTGTATTTTTTTACTGTCTTTATTATCTTCCCGTGCCACAAGGCTTACAGCGTACTTACCGTTTGTATTTTTTTCAATGAATAAGGCATCTTTTACGTGAACTCCAATTTTTAGCATATGTGATGGCCAATTAAATGCCAAGTCAGCTTCTTGGTATGCTTGCACTAATGATGGAATAGGAACTGCCATAAATTTGAAATTTTTCTTTGTATTAATAACATCGTTCAAATTATAAAGTCCATCTTTTGGTTTCAACTCGATTAGACCTTTATCTGCAAGTATTCTTAAGGCTCTATCCTGATTTGTTACATCATTTGGAATGGCAACTTTTGCTCCATTTGGAATTTCTGCCTTATTTTTGTATTTTTTTGAATAAAAGCCTACATAAACATCATAAATTCCTTTAACTTTTACAAGTTTTCCGTTATTTTTTTTATTAAAAACTTGCATAAATGGCTCATGCTGGTGAAAATTTGCATCAAAGTCTTTGGCATTTAAACCAACATTTGCAGTAACATAATCTGTTAATACAGTAATTTTTACATCATAACCTTCCTTTTTCAAATCTTCAGCTGCTATTTTCACAATTTCATCCATCGGATATCCAGCCGCAGCAATTCTGATGACATTATCCTTTTTTAAATTTATTCCAACAAATGCTAAAATTAGCACACATATTACAGCTAATGAAATTAATAATTTTTTTGACATTAGTAAATTCTCCTTTTCTTATCTAAATTTTTTGATATTCTGTTTCCAATAATCTGTATTGAAAATACAATGATTATCATTATTGCCACAACCCTATATACAAGGGCATAGTTGTATTCATTATATCCATATCGCATTGCATAGTCGCCAATTCCGCCTCCACCGACAACTCCCATTACAGTAGAGTATGAGATAAAGCTTATAATTGCCGAGGTTAAACCAAGCACAAGGCTACTTCTCGCTTCAACAAGCAAAAAATGCCACACAATCTGAAATACACTTGCCTTCATTGACAAAGCCGCATCAATTATTCCGCTATTCACATCATAAAAGGACTGTTCTGTAAATCTTGCATACAAAGCCACAGCTACAAAGCAAATTGGAAAACTTGCAGGAAACAGTCCAAAAGCAGTACCAAAAATTAATCGTGTGAGAGGTATTAATATGACTACAAATATTAAAAATGGGAAGCTTCTGACTACATTTATATAAATATTGCATGGAATATTTATAAACTTATTTTCCCTAATGCCGCCTTTATCAGTCAAAAATACAAGAGCTCCTAAAGGAATTCCCAAAAATACTGCACATATCGTAGGAATAAGAACCATTATAAAAGTGTCCTTTATTGCAATTAATAATTCAGCATCCATCATTTCAGAACCTCCCTCACATAATCGGCATAACTTTTGTTTGATTTTTCATAATCCTTCTGATTAACATTGAAAATATCTGTAATTTTACCTTTTTCAATAATCGCTACCCTGCTGCATAGCCTTTTTACAACTTCCAGTTCGTGAGTAACAACTAAAATGGTCGTTCCATATTTTTTATTTATTTCCTCAAATAAATCAAGTATTTCATCTTTTACAGATTTATCCAAAGAAGCTGTAACTTCATCGCAAAGCAGTAATTGTGGATTTATCACTAACGCACGGGCAATAGCCACTCTCTGTCTTTCACCGCCGCTGAGGGAAGCAATAAATGATTTTTTCTTATCAGACAGCCCAACAAATTTTAAAACTTCTTCAACTTTTTCAGCTGAAAATTTTTTCTTTAAAATTAACGGAAGAGCAACATTATCAAAGACATTTTTGTTATACAAAAGATTAAATTCCTGAAAAATATAAGCAACTTCAGTATTCTTTGCAATATTAACTTCTCCTTTATCAGCCTTCAAAATCCCTTGAATAATTCTCAAAATCGTTGATTTTCCACTTCCTGACTGCCCAATTAATCCAAAAATTTCCCCTTTGTTAATCTTTAAATTTATTTTCAAATCAAAATTAGTATAATTTTTTTCAATATCTCTAAGTTCTACCATCTCACCTCCAATTATTTTTGTATTTAATTTTAAAATGTAATAACTTCAAAATTATATCATATTTTTTAAAATAAGGGAATATTGTTTGGAAAAAAGATGTTTTAACAGTTATAATTTGATATATTGAAAAAATTTTCAAAATTTCCTTGCAAAATAAAAATAAATATGATAAACTGTTTTAGTAATTAAATTAGAAGTAGAAACATTGTTTCTCACCTTTCCATCAATATATTTAGATTTTGGATTGATTTTCCAAATAGAAATAGAATAATGAGTTCTATTTTCAAGATGAGTTGGGTATTAGTTATTTGATATGTTATAATGAAATAAGTATGTTTGTTATACTAATTTTGTTATAGGATTTATTTATATGATAACTATTGAGCAAGGTTTCTTATATCTTGTTTTTTTATTGTAAAAAAACTAGGAGGTGTTTTTTATAAGAGGAAATAACCGATCTGATGAGCCAAGAATGAACGAGCGAATTAGGGCAAGAGAAATTAGAGTTGTTGGTGATGATGGAGAACAGTTTGGAGTAATGTCAGCTAGAGATGCATTAGCACTTGCGGCGGAAAAAGAATTGGACTTAGTTGAAATTTCACCAAATGCAACACCGCCTGTATGCAAAATTATGGACTATGGAAAATTCAAGTATGAGAAAACGAAGAAAGACAAGGAAAATAAGAAAAAACAAAAAAATGTCGTTATTAAAGAGATTAGAATTAAACCTCATATTGACGAGCATGATAAAGATACAAAGATTTCTCAAATTGAAAAATTTATAGCCAAGGAGCATAAGGTAAAAGTCAGCCTAAGACTTACAGGTAGAGAAAGATTACATGCAGAATCTGCTATTAAAGTATTAGACGAGTTTGCAAGCCATTTCGAAGAAACTGCAACAGTTGAGAAAAAATACGGAAAAGAACAGGTTCAAAAATTTATTTTATTATCGCCTAAAAAATAAAGGCAAAATTTAAAAAAGTGAAAAGTGATTTAGGAGGAAAGAAAATGCCAAAAATGAAAACACATAAAGGAACAAAAAAAAGAGTTAAAGTTACAGGAAGTGGAAAAATTTCTATAAGACACTCAGGAAAGAGCCATATCTTGACTAAAAAGACTCATAAAAGAAAAAAACGTCTAGGACAAGACGCAATCGCTCCAAAAGGTGCTGAAAGAAAAATCAAAAAAGCATTGGCTGGACAAGAAGGAAGATAGTTTAAGTAATTACCTTAAAATTATTTTTAAAAAAGCAATTTAACAAATTTATTACTTTTATTTAAAAGTGAAGTTAAAAAAAGCAGTTTAAAACAAAAGTTAACAGCTTTTTATTAAAAAATTAAAATTAAAAATTAACAAAAGTTAGTTCTGAAAATATAAAGAACAAAAAACGGCTAAAATATCAAGGAGGAAAGAAGATGCCAAGAGTAAAAACAGGAATAGTTAGAAGAAAAAGACATAAAAAAGTTTTAAAAGAAGCAAAAGGTTATAGAGGAGCCATAAAAACAAATTATAAAAAGGCTAATGAAGCAGTTAAAAAAGCTATGGCTTACGCAACTGAACATAGAAAATTGAAAAAAAGAAAAATGCGTGAATTATGGATTATCAGAATTAACGCTGCTGCAAGATTAAATGGAATTTCTTATTCAAGATTAATGAACGGACTTAAAAAAGCTGGAATTGAGCTTGACAGAAAAGTTTTAGCAGACTTAGCATTAAATAATCCTGCTGAATTTGCAAAATTAGTAGAAAAAGTTAAATAGAAATAAATAACAAATCAATACTCAAATGGTAATTTTTTAATTTAAAATAAACTATTTGAGTATTAATTTTTTTAATACGATTTCCCATTTAAATAGTAGAAATCAGAAAATTCATGGAATTAAAGCCTTTTTTACAAGATTGTACTGTTTACAACCTATGTAACTATAAAATATTCTTTAATTAAATTTAATCATT
>NZ_CALHQO010000481.1:0-6711 GCF_938036635.1 uncultured Leptotrichia sp. | reverse complement strand
AATAAATAATCAAAATTTATTAGTAAAATTAATACTTATTGCATAACACACAAAATTAGTATAAAATTAAAAAATGTGGTATAATATATTTGGGTATTTAAAAAGTTGAATAATAAATTGTTATAAATAGTTATTTTAGATAAAATGTCATAATATTAAAATACAGCTTTAAACTTATAAAGCATAAATAAAATTGTTAGGGAAATGATTATTCGAAGGACTTTATTATTAAATATTTTAGTATAATGCAAAAAGTTTTTCGATGAAGAAATAATAAAGAACAAAATGGAGAGAGGAGATTTAATGAAAGTATTAATTTGTTCTGATAGTCATGGGAGGCTTGATTATTTTCAGCAAGTAATAGATTTGGAGCAGCCGGAAATCGTAATTTTTGCAGGAGATCATAGCACAGACGCAATTGATATGTCGTTAGTCTATAGAGATGTACTTTTTGCCATTGTAAAGGGTAATACTGATATGGATGATTATGAGTCTAGAGAAACTAAAATATTTGATTTAATGGGAAAAAAGGTGTTATTAACACACGGACATCTGTATAACGTAAAAACTACACTTGAAGAATTAGAAAAAAAAGTACATTTAGAAAAAGCCGAAATTTGTATTTTTGGACATACACACAAAGAATTTATTTCAGAAAAAGGTGGAGTAATGTATGTAAATCCAGGAGCATTGCAGGATAAAAAATATATGATTTATTATGGTGGTAAAAAATTTGAGCAAAAAATATTAAAATAATTCAAGTCATTGCTGGTACAGTTGGAATAAAGAGGGACATAACTATTGAGTAAAATCAAGGTTGTGTCTTTTTTAATTTATAAATTGCAGTACTAATTGCAAAATAAAGGGAAATAGACTGGTTTTCCTTACTTATATAAAAAGAAAAAACATAGGAATATGAAAAAATATTTACTAATAAAATATTCAAAAAGTAATAAAAGACAATTTAGTTAAACGATTATGAATTAATTGTCAAACAACTAGTTTGTCTTTATTTTTTAATGGGGTTTAGTATAAGCAAAAATATAAATAAATTAATATTATGTACAGATAGATTGAAAGATTTTTTTTAAAAATGTATTGACAATCTAAATTGATGAGGTTATACTAAATTTGTAAAGTAATTATGGAAATTAGAAATTTTAATATTGAAAGGAGAAACTGAGATGATTAACTTAATTGTTGCAACACATGGAAAAATGTCAGAAGAAACTGTTAATCTGACAAAGATGGTTCTAGGAGAAAGCGAACAGCTTGATTTTGTAACATTTGTGCCAGGCGAAGGTCCTGAAGATCTGATTGAAAAATATAATAATATTATTTCAAAATACGATGCCGAAGGAACATTATTTTTAGTAGATCTGTTTGGTGGAAGTCCTTATAATGCAGCCTGCAGAGTTGTTGCCGAAACGAAGAACACCGATGTAATAACAGGTGTTAATGTTCCAATGCTATTGGAAGTTTTAGATGCAAGAGAAGAAACAAGCGATGTTTCTGAATTAGTTCAAGTGGCAAAAAATTCAGGAATCAATGGAATTAAAATTTTTAGTGAATTATTTAGCGCAGATGTTGCTGATGACGATGATGATTCAGATGAACTGGATTTATAAAATAAAATATAGCAGAAAATTTAAAGCTGAAAATACAAAAACATAAACGAAAGGAGAGTTACTGAGAAATTTTTTATATTATACATGAATTTTTTCACAAAATTTTCAGTAGCGGGATAGAATTATGGAATTAGTTTTAACAAGAATAGACTCAAGATTAATACACGGACAGGTGGCAACTTCATGGGTAAAGGCTACAAAGCCTGAAGCAATTTTTGCTGTAAATGACGATGTGGCAGAAGATAAAATAAGAAAATCGCTTTTATTGCAAGTGGCGCCAGAAGGGGTAAAATCATTTGTAATACCTGTTGAAAAAGCAATAGCTGTTTATAAAAACCCAAAATACGATAAAACTAAAGTAATGTTACTTGTTACTTGCCCTGGGGATGTTGTCAGATTGATTGAAGGCGGAGTAGACATTAAAACTGTGAACGTTGGAGGAATGACTTTTAAAGAAGGGGATAAATTAATTTCAAAAGCCGTTGCAATTAATAAAGATGACTTGGAAGCATTTAATAAATTAAGAGCTATGGGTGTAGAGCTTGATATGAGACAATTAGTAACTTCTGCAAAAGAAGACATTAACTCTAAATTAGATTCTATCTCATTTGACTAAAAAAATAAAAATACAGAACAATTAAATATTTAGGAGGACAGAAGCATGAATGTTATTCAGTTAATTTTATTAGCGCTTGTGGCGGCTATAGCCGGAATGGGAAGTGTGCTTGATGAAAGACAGACTCACCGTCCGTTAGTAGCATGTACTTTAGTGGGGTTAGTACTGGGAGATTTAAAAACAGGAATTATATTAGGCGGGTCGCTTGAAATGATAGCACTTGGATGGATGAACGTTGGGGCGGCGATGGCGCCTGATGCAGCGTTAGCAAGTGTAATTTCAGCAATTTTAGTAATTGTAGGTAAACAGTCAATTGCAGAAGGAATAGCAGTTGCAGTACCAATTGCAGCAGCAGGACAAGTTCTTACAATTTTCGTTAGAACAATCACAGTGTTCTTTCAGCATAAAGCAGATGAATATGCAGAACAAGCTAATTTTAGAGGTATTGAAATGTGTCACTTAGCAGGACTGGCTTTGCAGGCGTTAAGAGTAGCAATTCCAGCTGTATTAGTAGGTATGATTGCCGGAACAAGTGCAGTAGAAGGAGCTTTGAACGCAATTCCTGAAGTAATTACAAGAGGGCTTCAAATTGCTGGAGGATTTATAGTAGTTGTTGGGTATGCGATGGTAATAAATATGATGGAAGCAAAAGCATTGATGCCATTCTTCTTCCTAGGATTTGTAATAGCGGCGTTTACAGAATTTAACTTGGTTGGTTTAGGAATATTAGGATTATGTCTTGCAATATTGTATATTCAATTAAATCCCAAATATCACGCATCTATTACTTTACCAAGTGGTGGAAATGGTGGAACCGCGGTTACAGAAGAAGCGGATGATGAACTGGAAGGACTATAGGAGGTAGGAAAAATGGCAGAAAATATAGAAAAAAAATTAACTGACAAAGATTTGAAAAGCATGTACTGGAGATCTACAACTTTACTAGGATCATTCAACTTTGAAAGAATGCAGTCAATGGGATTCTGCGTAACAATGATTCCTGCAATAAAAAGACTATATTCTAAAAAGGAAGATCAGGCAGCGGCTCTTAAAAGACATTTGGAATTTTTTAATACTCAACCATGGATAGGTTCAACTATAATGGGAGTTACAGCCGCAATGGAACAAGAAAAAGCAAATGGTGTAGATATTGACGACGCAACTATAAGCGGAATAAAAGTAGGGCTTATGGGACCACTTGCAGGAGTAGGAGATCCTATTTTCTGGGGAACTTTACGTCCGGTATTGGCAGCACTTGGAGCTTCACTTGCAATAGCTGGAGGAAATCTATTAGGACCGTTTATTTTCTTTTTTGGAATAAATTTGGCAAGAGTGCTTACTAGATGGTATGGATTAAAATATGGATACGAAAAAGGAACTGAAATTGTTGGAGATATGGAAGGTGGAGTAATCCAAAAATTGACTCAGGGAGCTTCTATATTGGGACTTTTCGTAATGGGAGCATTGGTTTCAAAATGGACTTCAATAAATGTGCCGTTGGTATTGTCTAAATACACAGATCAAACTGGAAAAGAAGTTGTAACGACAGTTCAAAGTATATTAGATTCGTTATTACCTGGATTACTAGCCTTATTACTTACATTTGCATGTATGTATCTGTTAAAGAGAAAAGTAAATGCTATTTGGATAATTTTTGGATTCTTTATAATAGGAATATTAGGATACTGGTTAGGAATTTTAGCATAGATGTTTAAAAAAATGATTGAAAAAATGGAAAAATATGTGAAAGTTCCACCAAAAGAAGGGTATATAAAAAACAGTTCTATTTTAGTTACAGGACTTATGATTATTGGAATGATTTTATATCCGCTTACTAAAGGATATGGGACGATAATAGCCTTGGCAGCGGCACTAATTGTTATGGTTGGGCAAAAACTATTAATAAAACAGGCTAAAAATGATTTTAAGGATATGTATTATGCCAAGGAAATGTACTTAAAAACTAAAAATACAGAATATCTGGATTTTATTATGGCACGTTCCAAACAGATGATTAACGATGTAAAAGTTTTATCTGATAGAGCAAAAAAAGAAATAGCTGAACTTCAGCAGTTTGCTGAAAAATATAGAAAATAGCTTTGTAATTATTTTGGAAATACAAGTTATAATTCAAAATATTTAAGAGAATACCTTATTGTGGGTATTCTTTTTTTGAATTAGAAATAGAAAATTTAAACTTTTTAATATATTTAAAGTGTGATATAATAAAAACATAAATTTTATGGTAAAAATAAAGAAAAGTGAAGCAAACAGGAGGAAAAATGTTAGACAAATTGGCACACTTGAAAGAAGAAGTGTTAGCAAAACTTAAAGAGGTGGAAAATCTTGAGGAGCTGAATGACCTGAGAGTTAAGATATTGGGGAAAAAAGGGGAATTTACAGCTATTATGAAGGGAATGGCTGATATTGCGGCTGAAAAGCGGGCTGAATTTGGAAAAGTTACAAATGAAATAAAAAATGTACTGCAAAATAGATTTGAAGAAGTAAATACTGACTTAAAGGAAATTGCAAAACAGCAAAGACTAAAAAACGAAACTATAGATGTGACTTTGCCAGGAAGAAAGGCTAACGCGGGTTCGCTTCATCCGCTTACAAAGACGGTTATGGAAATAAAGGACATTGTTTCTACAATGGGATTTGACATTGTGGATGGACCAGAAGTGGAATATGTGAAATATAATTTTGATGCATTAAACATTCCAAAAACCCATCCTTCACGTGAAATTTCAGATACATTTTACATCGAAGAAGAAAATGTTGTGCTAAGAACACAAACTTCTGGTATGCAAATTAGATATATGGAAGATAGAAAACCACCATTTAGAATGATTTCGATTGGAAAAGTTTATCGTCCAGACTATGATGTGTCACATACGCCAATGTTTCATCAGATGGAAGGGCTTATGGTAGGAGAAGATGTTTCTTTTGCTAATTTTAAAGCGATTTTGGAAAATATCGTGAAAAAAATATTTGGAGAAGACAGAAAAGTAAGATTCCGTCCGCATTTTTTCCCATTCACAGAACCATCAGCTGAAATGGATGTAGAATGTGGAGTTTGTAAAGGAGCTGGATGTAGAGTTTGTAAAGGGACTGGATGGCTTGAAATTTTGGGAAGCGGAATGGTAAATCCGAAAGTTCTGGAAGGTGTTGGAATTGATCCGAAAAAATATCAAGGTTTTGCATTCGGACTAGGGCTTGAAAGAATTACGATGCTTAAATATGGAATTGATGATTTAAGAGCGTTTTTTGAAAATGATGAGAGGTTTTTGAATCAATTTTAGGATTTAATTAGTGTAATTCGAAAGAAAAACATGAAAATACGTAGATTTGAAGAAAAAGACGCTAAAAAAGTATCTGAATTGATTGTAGAAACATTGCGAAAAACAAATATAAAAGATTATTCTGCTGATTTAATAGAAAATTATGTAAATAATTTCCAGCCTGAAAATGTTCTTAAAAGAGCCTCGTGGACACATTTTTATATTGCCGAAGAAAAGGGCAATATTATTGGATGTGGAGCAATTGCACCATATTGGGATAAACTTGATGAAAGTTCTTTATTTACTATTTTTATCTCGCCTGAACATCAGGGAAAGGGAATAGGACGAAAAATTATTGAAACATTGGAAAAAGATGAATATTTTTTAAGAGCCAAAAGAATTGAGATACCTGCGTCTATTACAGCTGTTCCGTTTTATAAGAAAATGGGATATAGTTACAAAAATGGAATAAACAAAGTAGATGATGAAGGAATTGTAAGAATGGAAAAATTTAGAAAAGATAAAGAGAGATAATTTTTGAAAATGAAAGAAAAAATATTAGGAAAAACAGTTGGAAAAGCTGGAGTTTCACAAGTTTTAATTATAAAAAGCACATTTATTATGGCAATTTACATTGTTTTGGGATTTTTCCTTGTAATTTCATCGCTTGTGAACTGGGGAAAAAGTTATTTTGAGTTTTTATTCTGGATTGGAATATTCATTATATTGCTTGCACCAATTCAGTTTTTATGGCTAAAAATGGAAGAAAGTTCAGTTGGGAAATATATTTTTTATGAAAATGGCTTTGAAGATGCCTTGAAAAAGAAACAAATATTTTTTGAAGATGTGAAAAATTATTTTTATTTAAATTTAAAAAATGGTTCTGATAATGTTGAATTTCTGGTTATTGAAGTCGAAAATAAAGAAAATTTAATAAAAAATCATTTAGAAAAAATTACAATAAATTTGAAATTAAACAGGATGGCTTCAAAATTATTTGTAAAAAATTATATTGAGTTTGTATTAAAGAATAAATTTAATGAATATGCTAAAAATAAGGATAATTTTGACTTTAAATTCGGAATTATTGAAGAAAATAATTTAATGAAAGACAAAATTTTTAGTTTAAATATGGATAAAAACTTGGAAAAAGTCAAAATATATAAACATATTTTTTTAAATAAAG
>NZ_CALHQO010000480.1:0-1464 GCF_938036635.1 uncultured Leptotrichia sp. | reverse complement strand
AAATAAAATTTTTATATACAAAGTAATGTGAAATTGAATTTTATTTATGATTATGGTATACTAAATTGAATTTTGGATATGCCAATAAAAAGAGGAGGCAAATTATGTTTTTAGAGAGAACGGAGCGACTGGCATTAGTTGACTTTGATAATAAACATATTAATTATATTGATTTGATAAATAATATAAAGTATTTTTCTGAATATGTAGTTGAATTGGAAAAAGAAAAATTTGGGCTGATTGTTATGGAAAATCGTCCAGAATGGATTTACAGTTTTTTTGCAGTATGGGATAAAAAATCAGTTGGAATAGCCCTTGATGCTAATAGTAATTCAGATGAAATTTTATACGTTTTAGAAGATTCGCATCCAAATGTAATTTTTTGCTCAAATGAAACAGAAGGAACTATTTTTGAAGCAGTTGAAAAATATAGTTCAAAAAATACTGTAAAAGTAATAAATGTGGATAAAATTACAATTGAACAGGAAAAAATGAATGTTATAAAAAATATGCAGTTTGAGCTTGAAAATCCAACTGGAGATGAAACAGCGGCTATGCTTTATACTTCAGGGACAACTGGAAGTCCAAAAGGTGTAATGCTGTCTTTTAATAATTTAAATACTGAAATGGAAGGACTTTATGAAAAGGGAATATTTGATCATAGAGATCAGATCTTGGCAATATTGCCGTTTCACCATGTTCTACCATTGACAGCAACTGTACTTTTGATGTTAAAATATCAAACTTCAATTGTATTTGTAGAAAAAATTGCAAGCAAGGAAATATTTGACGCTCTTGAAAAAAATAGAGTAACTGCAATAATAGGTGTTCCAAGAGTATTCAAGCTATTTTATGATGGAATAAAGCAGCAAATTGACGCAAAATTTATTACACGATTTATTTACAAAATGATGAGCAATGTCAAATCATTGAAGATAAAAAGAAAAGTCTTTGCAAAAGTCCATAAAAAATTCGGTGGACATCTTGACTTCATTGTTGTCGGTGGAGCAAAAATGGATCCTGAAATTTCAAAGTTTTATGAAACATTGGGATTTTATGCTCTTGAAGGTTATGGACTTACAGAGACTTCACCAGTTATTGCTGTAAATTCAAAAAAAGAAAGAAAAATTGGAACAGTTGGGAAAAAATTATACAATGTGGATGTAAAAATTGTAGATGAAGAATTGTGGGTTAAAGGACCAATTGTTATGAAAGGTTACTATAATAAACCTGATAAGACGGCGGAAGTTATTACTGAAGACGGATGGTTCAAGACAGGAGATTTAGCAACAATTGACGAAGAAGGATATGTTACAATTCGTGGAAGAAAAAATACAATGATTGTCCTTTCAAATGGTAAAAATATTGACCCTGAAACGCTTGAAAATAGAGTAATTGCACAAAGTAATGGATTAATCAAGGAAATTGGTATTTTTAATTACAAGAACAAGTTAGCTGCAATAA
>NZ_CALHQO010000479.1:0-10954 GCF_938036635.1 uncultured Leptotrichia sp. | reverse complement strand
TATAAATATGTTTTCAATACATTTGACTATACATTTATATTATACAACATTTTTTATGTTTTTTCATTCATTAATTAAAAAAAATTTATTAAATTTATTCAATAAAAAAAGAGCTACTTCATTTATTTTGAAATAACTCTTTCTTAAAATATACTTTTTGTTTACAGATTTATGAATAAGAAATATAGATTAGTAGATTGCTCTAAACCCGATTCCACCTCTCACATTTTCACCTTTTGTATCATAACCTGCGTTTATTGTTACACCGAATCTTGTATTTTCAATTCCAAGGTTCAAGTCAGCTTTTCCGTTTCCACGTCTGTCATCTTTTTCACCTCTTATATTAAACCAGTCAGCAGTTGTATAACGAACTCTTGCTTTATTGCTCACATCTCCAACTTTTCCTAGTTCATTTTCATAAGCAAGTCCCAACTTAGCAACAAATGTTGTTTTTACTGCCATTGGCTGTTTATATTTGAATTCCACTCCAACCTCAGGTTTTATAGAATAATAGTCATTCGCTTTTACTTCTAAACGCATTTGCCCAGTATCCTCTTTTATTCCATCAAATTTTCCATATTCAAATTTTAAACTTCCATAAGGTGAGATACTTGTTCTTTCACTTGTTCTGATGTTTTTTCTAAGTTCATTTTTCAATCCAAATCCATATGAACGGTACTCAGATTTTGCTTCAAATATATCATCAACAACAAGGAATTTTCTCTTCATTTCACCAGTTCCTACAAATCCTTCTGCTGAAATAGTCCAGTTCAAGCTATTGTTATGATCTTTTCCTATTGGCATTGATTTAAATACACCTGCTTTTACAATACTCTGATCTTCTTTAGATCTACCTATATCGCTAAAATCAAATCTATTTCTTACTGCTCCTGCATACCATCCTGTCGATTCTCCAAGTTTTACAGTTTCATTTTCATTCAAATATGCAAATCCATAGGCTTTATTTTTATAATCAATGATTCCCGCTGTATCTGTCTTGTATTCACCTTGCATTCCAAAGGCTTTTATTTTATTTGAATTTTTAGACTTAGTATCCCATTCATTTCTTAAATATGTAAATTCTTTATTCAGCAAGTTACCTGTTTCAAAAATTCTTTGTTGAACATTTGCATACTGATGTCCCATCATTTCATCAATTGCTTGAGCCAATAACGCTTCTTCACTATTTCCAATTGTATTCAATTTATTAAATATTTCTTTTTCTCTTGAATCTAAGCTATTAACGTCATATCTTTGTTCCAATCCATCAGTAAAGTTGTATTCATTTGTTGTTTTATCTACAAAAGCTGTATAAGGAATCTTTGTCATAAGTACACGTGTAATCTGCTGTGTAGATGGGTCAACTTCAGGCGTTGCCATCCAAGTTAGTGAAGCAGAATACGGAGTAAAGTTAAATATTCCAGAATTTATCTGATTTAAGAATGGCTGTAATATTTGTTTTCCAATAATCACATTTTTAGAGTTTGTAAGTACTGAAAATTCTGTTCCGATTAATAGATCACTATTAATTCCAAGAGAATTTGCTCCATTTATGTTAATTGGACGTGTTCTTCCCAATGTATCCACATATACTCCAAAATTTGAGAAAGCATAGTTTGTGTAAGGCGTAGTGTAATCAATTGTCTGAACTTGACTGTCATCTAGTGTTACACCATTTCTCTGAATTGCAAGCCGTCCATTTGGCAATTGAACAATTCCCACTCCTCCAACAGTTTTACTTGGATCTGTTGGTGCATAATAATCTTTTGCTCCATTTCCAGAAGTAATGCTTCCCGCTCCAGAATTTAATGCTGGTAATACATTTCCAGGAGTTGCATTAGATGCTATTGGCAAATCTCCAGATACTCCTTGAGAATTTACATCATATCGTACTCCATAAGTTTTATAACCATTTATGTTGATTTCTCCATAATTTTTAATTATTGATTTATTATTTGCCGTACCTTTTATTAACACTCCATAACTGTTGTCTGCGTCAATATTTATTGTTCCATAATTTTCCAAAGTACTTCCATTTAATACAGCAACTCCGACAATACCTTGAACATTGTCATTTCCACGATAAGAGCCAGTTGTAGTAATATTTCCAGTATTTACAAATTTTGCTCCATTATTTACAAATACTCCCATCATTGTCTGAATTTTATCAGAAGTTGTTGCACTTGAAGCATCCAAGTATATATTTCCAGAGTTTCTTAATGTCGTTCCTCTGTCATCTCCGTACATTCCAATGCTTAGATGTCCTGAAACATAAATATCTCTTTCATTTGAAATATTTGCTCCTCCTACACCTGCCATACCAATTCCATAAACAATGTTATTTGGATCAGATTTATCAGTTTTTCCGATTTTGATTGTTCCTCTGTTTACAGCATTAGATGCTCCTGTTACAAGAATTCCTTGATTCCCGATTCCTTGTGACAGATCAATTATTCCATTATTTACAATATTTGCTCCATCTTTTCCATAGATTGCAATAATTTTTTCATTTGTTCCAGATGTAATTGTTGCATTATTTGTTACTGATGATACTCCTTCTGTATAAATGAAAGTCGACTCTTTTCCTAAAGTTACATTTGATGAAGCAGAATTTGAATAAACATTTGTTCTGCTCATACCTGGATTTGCTAAAATTACCCCGTAAGACTTATCTCCAACAGTAAAGCTTGATGTAGTATCGTTAATTGAAACTCCACTTGTTCCATAAACTCCAACAGGTTCACTATTAGCATCTGTCGCAATATGATTTGCAACATTTATTGTTCCACCTAAGTTAACATTTCCACCTTTTTTATACACACCGATAGCCTTGTCTGCAACATTGATTACAGAACTTCCTGTTGTTTCGACATTTCCGTTTTCACTAAGCGAATAAACTCCAAATGAAGCCTCTCCAACATTTATTGTTCCGCTATTTTTGATATTAATTGCTGATCCATTTTGTGCATAAATTCCGACAGTAGAGTCGTTTTTAACAGCGGTTGCAGTTTTATCTACATTTATTGTTCCGCTATTTTCAAATGTCTGATCCGATGTTCCTTCCAGATATGCTGCAATTGAACGTTTTCCAGTAATATCAATATTTCCACTATTTAAAATTGATTTTGCCACACCTGATTTATTTTGTGAGAAAATTCCAATTGAATCATCACTAGAAAACTTCATATCCGCTTTATTCGTAACATTTGAATTTATTGAAACAATTCCTTTTGCCTTGTCAGATGTACCTGTTATTTTCTTGCCATCTATCGTAGCATTTGAATTGTCTACATAAATTCCTGTAGAACCATTATTTAAAGTCATATTGTTCCATCCACCAAAAGAAGATGTTCCTGTCATATAAATTCCAGTTCCTTTTGAAGATACAATGATGTCATTATTATTCATTTGTGCTTTACTATCCACAATATATAACATCGGCTCCGAAGAAGTTGTCAATGTTCCAGCATTATTATAATTTAACACTGCGTTATTTTCCAAGTATGCTAAACTTCCGTTATTTGCAAAATTGTAATTCCCTCCAGTTACGGTCAATGTAGAATCATTTCCATACAGTGCAAATCCTTTATTTCCAACTGTTACATCTCCAGAAGTAGTCAAGTTTGTTTTGTTTTTTACAAATATTCCAACTGAAGTAGATTCAACACTTCCACTAGGATTAAATGTAGAATCTCCAATTGTTATATTTCCACTATTTACAACTGTCGCATTTGAAGTATTCGAAGTTTCTGGTGCAATATAAATTCCTGCTGACCCTTTTCCTAAAGTGATGTTTCCTTCATTTACAACATCTATCACTTTACTGCTTGCAGCTGTATTTTTAGCATAAATTCCAACCGATTTATCTTTACCAGTTATTTCTCCCTTATTTTCAACTTTATCAAATCCAATTGCATAAATAGCAGAAGATTCATCTCCAACTGTTATTTTAGAACCAGCTGTTGTTGTGATTATACCTTTATTTTCAGTTCCTGTTGGTGCATTGCTATAAACTGGTGTTGAAGTTTTATAAATTCCATAAATTCCAGTTGATTTATTTCCTACAAGAATATCTTGTGAATTAAGCCCTCTTGATGATTCAAGATACATTGCTGTACTTGTTTTGGCATTTGATAAATCCAAAGTTCCTTTGTTTTCAGCATCATATCCAGCAGTTCCAGCCCAAGTTAATGCAGGATTGCTATTTCCATCTGCCATAAGTCCAATAATATTCTTAGTTGCTGATTTTGCCTCAACTGTAACTCCTGTTTGTAAAATAGCCTCTCCATTTATAACGTGAGAAAGTATATTTCCTGTATCTAATGCATTTCCAAGTGCTACGGTTAGATTTTTTGAAGTTATGGAACTTCCTTCAGTAACTCTGGTTCTTTCTACAGAGTATCCGTTAGTAACTAATGTTCCACCATTGTCTACAATGTATCCTCCTTTTTGAGCAAAAATACCTACTCCATCTCCACCAAATTCAATTTTTGCACCACTTTCAAAATTAACTGTCGCTTTGCTAGTAACTATTGCTCCAACTCCATTTGCTCCGTTTAGCTTAATATCCGCACCATTATCAATTGTTACTGTTGAAGCTTTGGTTCCATCTCCACCATTTCCAATATAAATACCAGTTCCAGCTGTTGTGTTATCTCCTATATTCATAGTTCCTGTATATTTAATATGACTGCTATTTTCAGCAAATAATCCGACTCCATTTGCTCCTGTTGTTATTGATGTTGATATTGTTTTAGGGCTTCCAGATGCTCCTTGTCCATCAGTGTAAATTCCTAATGCGTAGAAATCATTTGTTCCATCCAAAACAGAATCTCCAACTTTTATTCCTCCAGTATAAGTAGAAATATTAGTATTCCCTTTTAACAATAATCCTATTATTCCTTTTCCTTTTGTTGAACTTCCACTTACAAAATCAAGTTCTGGAGCATTTAACTGTACTGGGGTTGTTAAAGCCATTCCTGTGCTATCTGTCCCATCTAAGTAAACTCCAACACCATATCCTTTGATATTTCCAATAGAATTTAATATAGTTCCGTCACCCTTGATATAATAAGCAACTTGATTTTGTGAATTACTATTTAAATCAATTACAGAACCCGTTCCATCAGCTTTTGCTTCTTGTGTAAGATAAACACCTACTGATGAATCAGCATTATTTGTCATAATTATATTTCCTACCTTAGAAATATTTGATTTTGGCGTATAAATACCCACTGTTTTTTTAGCATCTAAAGTTATAGTTCCTGTATTTTTTATAGAAGAATCAGTAAGTACTCCCGTATAAACACCGCTTCCAGAAGAACTTTCAACGTTACTAGCAAAAATTCCTGTAGATCCTTCACCTTTTAAGCTTATAGTTCCATTATTTTCTAAATTTATTTTTTTCCCTGCAGCACTTGCTAGTCCAAAAATACCAACTGATTTTTTTTCTTCCAAATTAATATTTGCACCTGTTTCATTTTTGGCTACAGCATCGTCTTTTGTAAATATTCCAGTAGAATTTTCTTTTGATAAATTTATATTTTTTATATTTATAACATTTGTTCCGCTTCCTTTTCCGTACATTCCAATTACATTTTTTACTGTTCCAGAAATTTCATTTTTATTAGTTATAGATGCACTATCTGATGCACCTATTCCTGTTGTATTTTCTCCAGATAAAACAATTTTACCTGTATTTTCTCCAGTTGTTCCTGAATCTGTTGCATACATCCCTGTTGAATTTTTACCAACAACTTTAATTCCTTCATTAATTGAAATATTTTTTATTTCTGATCCTGATTTACCAAAAATTCCAATGGATTCTTTTCCATTTACCTCTACAGTCTTATTATTTGTAACAGTAGCTTTCTCACCAAAAATTCCAACTGATTCTTCCTTTGAAGTTACAATTGTTCCGCTATTATTAACTATTAAATTTTCTTTTCCATTTGATGAAGAATTTTTAGCATATATTCCAACTGATTCTTTCATACCAACATTTATTGCCGAATTAACCGAATTTGTAATAGTAAGTGTTTTTGTTGCTTTAGATTCCAATTCACCATAAATTCCTGCACTTCCCTTTTCAGAACTGCTTGTTGCTAAAGTAATTGTTCCGTCATTTGTAATTGTATGATCTTTATCGTTCTTAAATTTACCGTAAATTCCTGCTGATTCACTTTTATTTACAGTAATTGTCTTATTTGCATTATTTACAACATCACTATCACTTATATAAATTCCTGCCGACTTCTTATCTTTCGCCGTAATATCTGCATTATTAATAACATTAGAGTTGTCGATTGCATAAATTCCTGCTGATTCTTCTTTTTCCAACTTAATTGTTCCATCATTTTGAACATTTGCTGTATCTGCCATTATTCCTACTGATTTAGATTTTTCTACATTGATTGTTCCTGTATCTTTATTATTTATTACAGCTTTTGCTCTATCATCTAATTCATTTTTTATATACATTCCTACTGAAGATTCATCTTTCAAATCAATAGTACCGCTGTTATTCATTGTAGTTATTCCTGGTATGACAGTTGGTGTATTTTTATCTTTAACAACATTTGCATACATTCCAATACTGCTATCTTTTTCAGCAATAATAACTCCTGAATTTGAAATCGTGTAGTTGTTTGCAGATGTATTTTGTGCATAAATTCCAGCAGATTTATCTTCTTTTAAGCTAATCTGACCTTTATTTGAAATATTACTGTTTTGAGTATAAATTCCTGCTGAACCTGTCTTTTCCATCGTAATTATTCCAGCTGTATCGTTTATTATTTCAGAATCATTTATTCCCATCATTCCAGCAGAACTTCCACCTGACATTTTTATAATATTTTTATTAGTTGCTTTTCCGCCATCTGATAATATACCTACTGAAGCGGAAGCAGTACTAGTTAAACTTTCAACATCCGTATTTGTAGCCAAAATTTCTCCATTATTTTCAATTTCAGAATCATTTTTACCGAATATTCCTACTGATCCCTTACCTTCTATTTTAATATTTCCAGATGCTTCATTTGTTACTTTTGCTATTTCAGCTAAAATACCTACTGAAGAATCCTTTTTCATTATAATTTTATTTTCGTTAGTTACTAAAAGATTTTCTTTAGCTGTTGTTTCATTTTTACCGTAAATCCCTACTGATTTCGCTGTTTCAACCTCAATTTTTCCAGTTGTTTCATTTGTTACAATTAATTTACCTGTTGCATTATTTTTTAACTCTGCATATATTCCAGCGTTTTCTTCTTTTCCTGTAACACCAGTAATTTTTATATTCCCTAAATTTTTAACAGTCTTGTCAGAAGCCGATGAAGATTTTGAAAATATTCCAGCTGATTTTTCATCTCCTGTAGTTATTGTTCCACTATTTGTTACATTACTATTTTCAGCATATATTCCAGCCGATGAACCTTTTTCAACTGTAATCTCACCACCCGAAGCATTTGTTAATTCAGAATCTGCTAATCCTAATATACCAACAGAACTAGCATCTTTCATTATTATTTTACCAGTACCTTCATTTTTACCATTACTTGCATTAGCATAAATACCTACTCCAGAAGCTCTTGAAGATTCCAAAGTTCCTGCATTTTGGGCTATAGAAGCTGTATCTGTTGCATTTTCTCCTTTTGTTGCAACTAATCCAACTTGAGTATTTGTAACTAATTTCACACCACTATCAATTCCAACTGTTGAACCATTATTAGCTGATAAAACGGAAGTAGAAGCATTTACACCATTAGAAATAGTATAATCTCCATCTAAAACTGCTTTTCCTTGATTTGCTGCAAAAAAGATAGTTGCACCTGTACCAAAGTTTGTTATATTTATTTTATCTGTTGAACCATTATTTAAATATTTTTTCAATGAAGGGCTTGTAGAATTTCCACTTAAAAATCCAAATGTAGAATTATCACCAAGCGATACATCTAATTTTTCTCCAGCTTTTATTTTAAATGTATCATTAAATTTCCCTGAATCTGATGAATAAAGTCCAACTGCTCCTTTTCCAATTATTAATGATGAATTTGTTCCAAAATTAACTTCTGCATTTCCATCTGAATAAAATCCAATTGTTGTTCCAGCATCTGTTCCAGTTCCACTTTCTTCTAATGTGATTGGAGCATTAATATTTATCTTTCCTGTAGCATTTTTCACGTAAAATCCTGTAGCATTTTTTCCAATTATTATATTAGCATTCGCACCACTATGATTAAATTCATATGTTCCTTCGGCATAAATTCCTGTATTTGTATTACCTATTAAATTAGTATTTGAATTCTGACTAGTATTTACATATATCTTACCATTATTATTATTAAATGTAATTTTATTTGTCTTACCATTTAGAGCAACAGCTGTATTTCCTGTATTTTTTGCTGCTGTTACTTCAATAGTTCCTGAATTTTCAAATTCGTCCTGTTCTCCATAAAATCCAACAGAATTTTTAGAATCTGCTTTTACATTTATTGTACCACTATTTGAAGAAGTTCCTCCTTTTATCAATGCAAATCCTACAGATTTTACTCCATCTACATTAATCTTTCCTTCGTTTACACCTCTACCGTATTTTGATTTATTTGTACCTTGCTGCATATCATCTAATGCACCAGAAAAATTAGAATAATTAGACGAGTTATTAACAACAAATCCATAATTAGTTGTACCTTTAACTGTAATAACAGAAGTAGATTCAGCTTTTATATCTCCTGATCTTAAATAATTACGAGTCCCTTCAACATTTCCATTTACTTTTCCACCATTTAATTCAACTGAAGTTTCTCCAACATAAGCCCCTACAGCATTTACAGCCGTATCATTTATATTTATTTTTCCTTTCAATTCAACAAAATCAGGTGTAGCTAATGTTGAAAGTCCAACAGGAACACCAGTAAATACCCCTACCCCTTTGTTTGAATTTATATTTATTTTCCCATCAATTTTGACTTCTTGAATATCATGCAGTAATCCAATGGCGATGCTATTTTCTCCATTTATGTTTATTTCACCTGTACTCTTATTATAAACTCCACTTTCAAACCCAGAAATAGTAGTATTTCCAAATTCTCCACCAGGATTTACTCTTTGATTCGCAATTTGTCTTTGAGATTTTAAATCTTCATAATTATTTAAATTAATAAAGAAATTTTTAGAAAGTCCTTCGTTAAATACAGTTGTAATCCCAAAACTATCATTACCATTTATATTTACTATATTCTCATTAATAGCTTGCATTGCTACTTTTCCACGACCATTTACTGGACTTGCCCTCAAAATACGTATTGGAGCTGAATTCCAGCTACTACCTCCATTATTTGGATCCCAGTTATGAGGATCTTCAGGCTTCAATTGAAAAGCTGCACTTCCATTTGAATTTAATGTAATTGTCCCCTTGTTTGTCATTTTAGTTAAAGTTTTATTATCTGAGGCATCTGGATTATTAAATCCAAAAGCAACTTGATTTATCGTATTATCTGTTGTCTTTATTCCTATAATTTCACCTTCATTAACAGCTTCAAACAATCTTCCATTCATTGTTCCGCTATTTCCTGAACCGTGTGTTCCTTGAATATCAATTGCAACATTTTGACTTCCTTTTAAATTAATAGTTCCTTTCATTTTAAAAACTTTATTATCAGCTGCCTCATCTAAAACTAATGCTCTATTATTGTCAACAGTTACATTAAATGTATAATTTTGTGGCATTTCAGTTTGTGTATTATTACCACTAAGAGTAATGTAATTTCTATCCGACAGCTTAGTTATGTCATGATTTTGAGGAATACTATTCCAACCTTTGTTTTTATAGCTTTTAGAATCTCCTGTAGGATCAATAGAAAACTTAATTGGTGATATTACAGGAGCGTTTATTGTTGGTAATTCCACTTCATTTGGTTTAACAATCGTTAATGGTGTGATGTTCGGAGGAGTTACGCTAATATTAATATTCGGTGTTGTTGGTGAATTAATTTTCAATTTAACAGTTGGTTCTGCCAACGTAATATTTATACTTGGTGCTCCAATTACTGTTGGTTCACTTGGTGCAACTGGATTTTCTATGTCAATATTAACTGGTTTAACATTCGGAAATTTTATATTTGGTGCTGTTATTGGCGAAGTTACACTCAAATTAATTGCTGGACGTACTACAGCTCTTGGCATATCAATTTGTGGATTTATTGTGATTTCTTCTTTTGAAATAGATTTTGGACGTACATTTGCCATTATCTGAATTTCCACTTCAGGTTCTTGAACGTGTAACAATGATGCTAATCCGTAAGATTGCGAACCTACTGTAGAAGTGCTAATTGATGGTGTTATAAAATTTTTTCTTCTATTAGACAAAATTCCAGTCTCTCCCCAGTCACCTCTAGTAAATATGCCATTAAAGGGATATTTAACAGCCTTGTCTCCTCTTCCTTTATAAGCTCCGTTACTACTTGATGTAAAAGTATTGGCTCCAAATTGCCATGATGCCCATTTTGATTTTACAACCTGATCTCCTTGTTCCATTAATTGAACTAATTCCAAGTTCAAGTCTTCTACAGCTTCTTCGTTTGCTTTTTTCTTTTTCTTTATTGCAACCCTTGTTTTTTCGGCTGACATTACCAATTCTTTGTTCATACGCTCATAAAGCATATCTGAAGATGTATTTATCCCAATTGAAAATGTTATCATCCCTGTTATTAAGTACGAGAACAGCAATGATTCTGTATACTTTACATTTTTTGCCCTTTTAGCAAAAGCCTTCAAGTCTTTTTTTGCCTGTTTTAAATTGTTACTCATATTTTTCTCCTTTTTACTTTGATTTTTTTTACTAGTAAGATACAAAAACTCATAATTTTCTAATTATTTAACTCTTCTGTTAATTCTTTAAATACCGATTACTATATAATAGTTAAAATTTAAAATTTTTACATGGTTACAGCTTATC
>NZ_CALHQO010000478.1:0-6264 GCF_938036635.1 uncultured Leptotrichia sp. | reverse complement strand
TTGGCTTGTATTTTTTACACTGTCAATACGTTCTTTTATTTCTTTCATATTTGCTGCCATATATTTTCACCTGCTTTACCAGACATATTCTTTTTTATAATTAATTATAAATTCGTCAAGTTCATTCTTCAAGTTATCATCTAATGATTTTTTCTCTAAAATTTCACTTAAAATATTTGAATCATTTTTAATTGCTTCTATTAAATCCTTCTCAAATGTTCTCAATTTTTCATTTGGAATATCATCAAAATATCCATTTGTTACACAATAAAATGAAATAACCTGTTCTTCAACTTTATATGGACTATATTGTGGCTGTTTTAATACTTCCATAATTTTAGATCCACGATTAAGCTGATCTCTTGTAGCCTTATCCAAATCTGATCCAAATTGTGCAAATGCTAAAAGTTCATTATATTGTGCAAGTTCCAATTTCACTTTTGAAGCAACTTGTTTCATAGCTTTAATTTGTGCTGATCCTCCAACCCGTGATACTGAAACTCCTGCATTTATAGCTGGTCTAAATCCTGAATTAAATAAATCTGTTTCCAAGAATATTTGTCCATCTGTTATTGAAATAACATTTGTCGGAATATATGCCGAAATATCTCCAGCCTGCGTTTCTACAATTGGAAGTGCTGTAATTGAACCTCCACCAAGTTTGTCGCTTAATTTTGCTGCTCTTTCAAGAAGTCTTGAGTGCAGATAGAAAACGTCTCCTGGATATGCTTCCCTTCCTGGCGGTCTTTTTAACAGTAATGACATTTCACGGTAAGCTACCGCATGTTTTGATAAATCATCATAAACTATTAGCACATCTTTTCCCTGATCCATAAAATATTCACCCATAGCAACCCCTGAATATGGTGCTAAATATTGAAGTGGCGCTGATTCTGAAGCAGTAGCTGCAACAATAATCGTATATTCCAATGCACCTGCCTCTTCAAGTTTTTTATAAATTTGTGCAACTGTAGACCTTTTTTGTCCAATTGCTACATAAATACATATAACATCGTTATTTTTTTGATTTATAATTGAATCAATAGCAATCGCTGTTTTTCCAGTCTGTCTGTCTCCAATTATCAATTCCCTTTGTCCTTTTCCAATCGGAAACATTCCATCTATTGCCTTTATTCCAGTCTGCATAGGCTGTGTAACAGGTTTTCTTGCGATAATTCCTGATGCCTGTCTCTCAATCGCCATATATTTATCAGCTGTTATCGACCCTTTTCCATCAATTGGGTTACCAAGTGCATCGACTACTCTTCCAAGCAGCTCATTTCCAGCTGGAACTTCAGCTACTTTTCCCAATCCTTTTACTATGCTTCCTTCTTTTATCCCTTGTGTCTTTCCAAAAATTACTGCTCCAATGTTACTTTCTTCCAAGTTTAGTGCCATTCCGATAGTTCCATTTTCAAACTCTAAAAGCTCTCCTGCCATAGCGTCACTTAATCCGTAGATTCTGGCAATTCCATCTCCTACTTCCAAGACTGTTCCAGTATTGGAAATATCCAGTGAACTTTTGTAATTTTCGATTTCGCTTCGGATTATTTTACTTATTTCTTCTGGCTTGATTCTCAAAGAAAAGCACCTCCGTTTCTAAAAATTTTTCTTCATTTCTTCAATCTGATTTTTTATTGAACCGTTAATAACTTCATTCCCAATTTTTAAAATCCCTCCACCGATTATTTCTTTATCAACTTCAAGATTTAAAACAATTTTTTTACCGTATTTTTTTTCAAGTTTTTCTATTAGCAGTTCCCTTTGTTTTTCTGATAGCTCTTTTGCAAATATAGCAGTTATTGGAAGTTTATTATTTTCCTCATAATAAAGTTTTAAAAAATATTCCTTTATATCTCCAACTAACGATAGACGCTGTTTTCGTACGATATACTTAACTATCCCTAGCGATTCTTTTGTAAAGTGGTCAAACGATTTTTCTAAAAACTTTTCTTTTTCTGGGAATTTTTTGAGAGGATCTTCCAAAATTTTTCTAAATTCCTCCTCTTCCTCATAATTTTCCATAAAAATATTCAGTACTTCCCTAACTTCATTTATATTGTCAGAAGATTTTGCTATATTGTAAATTGCTGATGCGTATCTTTTTGCAATCTCATCCCTAGCCATTTTAATCTCCTATCTCATCAATAAACTTATTTATAGTTTCATCCTGCTTTTCATCAATATTTTCTTTAATGATTTTTTCTGCAAGTTCAACTGCCATTTCTCCAACTTCCTTCTGAAGTTCAAATTTAGCATTTTGCCGCATTTTCTCAATATCAGCTTCAGCTTTCATCATCATTTTTTCACGATTACTCATAGCTTGTGATATAATCTGATCTTTTCTGTCATCTGCCTGTCTTTCGGCTTTTATTAGAATATCATTGGCACGTCTTTTGGATTCCTTTTTCAATTTTTCCATTGTTTTTTTCTGTTCTTCCAATTTTTCCTTTTCGTTTTCAACAATTTCCATTTCAGACAAAGCCAGTTTTTTTCTATCTTCTAGCACTTTATCAATCTTTTTTGCAAAAGTTCGTGAAAAAAAATAGACTAATACTATAAAGTTTATTATCTGAATAGCCATCGTAAAATCAATGTTTACTAATCTTGCTCCTTCATTCATATTTACTCCTTAATTTACATTATTAATCCTATTTTTGTTTCTCTAAAATTTATTATTTTCTTACCCTTTCAAGAAAATTAACAAGAAAGCTATTACTAACGCATAAATTGCTGATGATTCTGTAATTGCAAGTCCTGTGATTAATGTTTGCATAATATCCTGTTTTGCTTCAGGCTGTCTTGATACTGCCTCTACTGCATAACCAGTTGCAATCCCTTGACCTAATCCTGCTCCAATTCCTCCTATCGCTGCAATTCCTGCTCCTAATAAAGCTGCTGCTTGAACTATTCCTTCCATTCTCTAATCCTCCTAATTTTTATTAATTTATTTTTTATTAAACATAATTTTTATATCATAATGCTCTTATTTATACAAAATCCCTAAAATTAAAGACTTTGAACATATAAAAGAATTACAAAACTATAATTTTTAATTCTATTCTTCCTCACCTAATGCTTCACTTATATAAACTGAAGAAAGTATTGTAAATACAAAAGCCTGTACTATACCGATAAATAAATCTAAATATAGCTGTATAAGCATTGGCCATCCAACTGAAAACGAAAAACTTCCCTTTAACATATTATTTGTCATGGACTGAAGCAATCCACGTCCAACAAGGCTATATAGTAGTCCTACAATTACAAGTCCTGCCAGCATATTTCCAAATAGCCGCATTGAAGTGTTCAGTACTTTTGAAAAAATATCCACAATATTTAACGGAAACATAAACCACATTGGCTCAAATAATGATTTTATATATCCCTTTAGACCTTTTTGCTTTATAGAAACTGCCAAGAAAACAACAATTACCACAAGTGATAGCCCAATTGTCGTATTTGGATCCGCTGTTGGCGTTCTAAAAAACGGTTTTACTGTTCTAATTCCATTTTCCTTAACCGACATCATAATGAATGGAAACAGAAAAGTACTTAAATTCGAAAACATTATAGATGCAAACAATGCTGCAAAAAATGGTATATAAGTTTTTTTATGTTTTCCAAAGGTAGTCAAAAAGGTATTTTCAATAAAATGATAGTATTCTTCCATAACAATTTGCATTTTACTAGGCTTTTCTAGACTTATATTCTTTGTCCCTGCTCTTACGATAAATATGATTATCAGCATAACTGCCCAAGTATTAAGGACTGTCTGGCTAAGCGAAAATTTAAAGATCCCAAAAACAAAATTAAAATAATGCGGTGCTTCAACAACTGAACTTGGTGATTCAAATTTTACTGGTAAAAATGTGGAAATAATTGATAAAATTATATTCACAACAATCATCATAAGAAATAAAAATCCCAAAAATTTTAAAATTTTATTTTTCATCATCTCCCTCCTTTCTCCCAACTTTGAGCAAAGATTCAATATTCTTTGTTACATAGAATTATTATACTCCAATTGAATTTATTTTGCAAATTTTATTCTTATTCAATCTATCCCTTTATTTAAGCACTTTTCTCTGTATTTTTCCATACCAAATAGCAAATTAATTAAATCACTTTCTTTTTGTTTTTCTCATTGCCTCCTTCAAACAGTACAATTAATTTATCATTTTTATTTAATTTAATCTTCTTATTCTTGTTTATATTTAAATGAACACCATAATCATTTTTCTTTTCCACTCTTTCATCCATATCTCTATATCCTAATAAAATAGTTCCTTCATTTGCTACAATTGTAGAAAGTTCTTTAAAAGTATATTCTCTGTCAAAATTTTCAATATAATTATCTGCTGAAAACATATAAATTTCACAGCCTTCTCCACTAAATAATTCATCAAAAACATAATAAAGTCTTTTTTCTTCAGACAGCTGACTAATTACTGAACTTATTATAGTGTCACTTATTATATAATCAGATACTTCTGTTAATTCTACGATTTCTCTATTTTTTTCATCGTATATTTCGATGACAATACTTTTTTCCTTCAATGAAGATTTATTATTTTTTTCCAGCATTTTTTTTATTAATAACATTGTAAGCATTGATTTAGCATCCTTTTCTTGTGTTTCAAGATTGTCATAACCTAAAATTATAATACTTTCGTAACTTTCAAGATTGAATTTTTCTTCAATATACTCTTTTTCAGAAATTCTGTAATCTGTTATATCTTCATTTTTTACATTTTCGTACCCCAAATTATCCTTTAAATGTTTTTCTACTTCCTCATCCATCTTTGCAATTATATGAACTTCTGAATCTACACTCACATATTCGTAAAGTTCGTCAATTATTTTATATATTCTTTTATTATATCCTAAAATTAACGTCTTGCTTTTAGGTAAAATTACATCTTCTGTACCACTTTTCCATTGAAATTTTTCTATTTTTAACTCTTCAAAACGAAATTCAGGATAACCATCGTCAGACTGAAAAAGAATAAGCTCATCTCCTTCCTCTATTACACATCCTATATTTTCACCGTCTATTACATTATTATTAAATTTTTCGTAAGGATTTAAAATTATATTTTTTTTTATTCCTGATAATTTGCCCTCTGCCATTTCTGTTTGATAAATTTTTTTCAAGTTATTTTTATCCAAATTTTTCTTACATATTCCTAATACAATGCTTGTAATACAACTTAACGAAATTTCCTTAAATGTTTTTCCTATTAGCTCCTTACCAACTTTAGAAAAATAAATTTCATCATTATCATAATTTAAAATTTCTGTTGCAATAACACTAAATCCTGGCTGTCTACTTGCTTGTGCTGTAATCCGTGATAACCACTTTTCACTTGGAATATAAAGTATATTCTGATTTTCTTCATTTTGGAAGCAAAAATCCATCAGTTCTTTATTATGTTCATCTTTTATTTCTGTAATTATCTTTTTAGCTTTTTTTCTTAACGCTAAAATACACTTTATAGTATTTATATCTTCTCTATCTTCTTCTGAGGAAAGTATAATTATTGATTCTGCGTTCTCAGGATGAACAATATTTAAGTCATCTATATCTATTATACTTCCTGAACGGCAATATATCTTAGTTTGATAAGTTTTATGGCTTTTTCCATCCAGAGAATTATGAAAATTTTTCAAAAGTTCTTTTTGATTTATTCTTAAATTTATTTCGTCTTCCATTTTTATTTTATCATTTTTAGAAAGTATCACTATTTTTTTATTTTTATGATTTGCATTTGAAATCACTAGTTCACTTATTATCTTAAATATTGTCGGATTCCATCCCAAAATAAGCGTAAAATCTTTTTTTACAATCTCTGTTTTCCCTTTACGGATTTCAATAAATAAATTATCAAGCCCTGTTGTCAAAACCCCAACTAATGCACCAAAGATTAATACTCCAAGTAACGTAACCACAGCTGACACAATTCTATATCCCCATAATCTGTCATTTTGCAAACCACCTGGATCTATTACACGCAAGAAATTTTGCCAAATCGCTTCAATTAAGCTTAAACTTCCAGTTTCATTATCAGGCCTCAAATTCATCAAAACTAATACAAACGAAAATACAACAACTGTAAGAATCATTGTTACAGCAAGCCATGCTATTATTGATACAGTTCCTTTTGATAGCGTGTCTTCTAACATTCCCTGTATTTTGTTTTTCAGTTTAATTTTGTTAAAAGGATCAGATTCTTTTTTCATAGTACTTTCCTCCTATTTTTA
>NZ_CALHQO010000477.1:0-1698 GCF_938036635.1 uncultured Leptotrichia sp. | reverse complement strand
TGCAACAATTCCAACTGCTCTCATTACTTTAAATGGATTTAATCGAAAACTCATTTTTTCTCCCTTCTTTCAACTTTTTATTTTATTAAACAATTTCTTTTAATATTTTTTTAGAATTTTCCGCCGCCAGTTTCACAAAAGTTTCATATTCCATATCAGATTCGTCTGTAATTGAATCTGAAATCGAACGGATTATCAAAAATTTTACACCTAGCCTTGTACAGACTTGAGCTACAGCTCCACTTTCCATATCCACGCAAAGTGCTTCAAAATCTTTTCCAAGTTGAATTTTCACATCTTTTTTACTTACAAACTGATCTCCAGTCAGAATTCTTCCAAGCAAAATCTGATGCTCAAAATTAGTTATATTTCCAGTTTTTTCAATTAGATTTTTATCTGATTCAAATGCCCATTCCTTCATTTGAGGGATTTGTCCCATTTTATAGCCAAAGGCTGTAGCATCAACATCATGCTGAACAATATCCCGCCCAACAACAACATCTCCAACTTTCAGCCTTTCATCCAGTGATCCAGCTACTCCTGAAAAAATTATCTCACTTACACCAAATTTTTCAATTAATAAAGTTGCAGTAATTGCAGCATTTACCTTCCCAATTCCAGATTGCACAAAAACAACCTCTTTATCATTAAATTTTCCAGTAAAAAACGATATTCCGTTTATTATATTTTCATTAATATCTTTAATTTCCTTTTTGATTGCTTCAGCCTCTTCAATTACTGCTCCAATAATTCCTATCATTATTTCCTCCGATTTTTATTTTTCATTTTCAATATTATTAGTGTTTTCATTATTAACATTTTCAGTATTACTATCTTTATTTTCAATAGTTGTATTTATATTTCCTTCATAAATATACGTATCTTTAAGTTTACAAGTTTTCGTTTCATTTGTATTAAGAACTGCCTGAAATTCCCATTTTTCATTTTTTCCAAGCGAACTTATGTTGTCAACAGCATCTCCAATTTTTGCTCCATTTTCATCAAAACATGGAATTTCTATTGTCAGATTTCTTTTTCCTACTCCATTATGCATCAAAATTCCTGTAACAATAGTTTTTCCTCCAGTCACTTCTACTTCTGCATTCGAAAACTTATATTTTGTATTTTTAGCCTTTATTTCTCCGTCATTTCCACCAATAATACCCCCAATTAATTTCCCAGTTGTCCCAATAACTGCCCCAGTAACTCCACCAGCAGCTTTTATAGTCCCTCCGACTACACTTCCAACTCCACCAATAATTCCGCAAGATGAAGTCAAAACCATTATTCCAATCAACAAAATTCTTCTTTTCACTGTTCTTAATCCTTATTCCTTTTTTATTTTTTATAAAATTTTCCCTAGCTATATTTATTTAATCATCTAGCTTTTTTATTTTAATTAATAAATGTGTTTATTTTATATCTTTAATTTATTTTAATATCCGAGTTCACTATGCCTTATTTTTACATATCTAATTGATTACTGCTTGAAAATAAAAGTGAAATATGCCGAGAAAATGGTAATTGTTCCTCTTTAATTTAATAATATAAAAACTATAAAAAATATTTACTAACAATAACACATTTTTCGAAAATTCTATATATTATACAATATATGATTTACAAAATGAATGATTCACCTTCTACTTATAAAAATCCAAAAAAATTATAAAATCTCTATTGACTTTCATATTTTTT
>NZ_CALHQO010000476.1:0-1505 GCF_938036635.1 uncultured Leptotrichia sp. | reverse complement strand
CAAAGATTATACAAGGCAAGAATGCCCTTGTGGCAGTATCTGTGATGAACTCAAAAGGGAAAACAGAAGTAAATATTAACGGAAACAAAAAAGTTCCGATGCTTAGTGTGTTCAAATTTCACATTGCATTGGCAGTTTTGGATTTGGTGGACAGAGGTATTTTGGATTTGGAACAAAATATTTTTGTCAAGAAATCAGAACTTTTGGAGAATACTTGGAGCCCCATTCGTGATAAATATCCGAATGGCAATGTGAATATCCCTTTGAGAGAAATCATAGAATACACCGTTTCTCAGAGCGATAACAATGGTTGCGACATTCTGCTGAGGCTGATTGGAGGAGTTGATACTGTCCAGAAATTCATTGAGAGCAAGGGTATCAAAGATTTTGCGATAAAATACAATGAAGAAGAAATGAATAAGAATGGGAAATCCATCTACTCCAACTATACAACCGCAAACGCCTCCAGCAGGCTTCTGCAAAAATTTTATAATGGTGAGATAATTTCCGAGTCTTCCAGAGATTTTCTATTCAGAATCATGTATGAGACTTCTACTGGAGCAGACAGGCTCATATCCCTGCTTCCTCCAGATGTTATCGTTGCCCATAAAACAGGGACTTCTGGTATTGTATCTGGAATTCAGGCTGCCACCAATGATGTGGGAATCATCATTTTACCTGATGACGAATACTACACAATATCTGTTTTTGTGATAAATTCCAAAGAAAATACATCAACTAACGAAAAAATAATTGCTGATATATCAAAAACAGTGTGGGATTATTATTTTCGAAATAAATAACTAAAAATGAATCTTTTAGATAAAATAAAACAAAATCCTGAGGAAATATCATTCGATGAAGTGATTGCTTATATTACCAGCCAGGATAACCCAGCTTTACACCAAAAGGTAAAAATCAAGAAGAATGCGTGGCATACGTTCCAAATTGACCTAAAATTAGCAGGAGGAAAGTATTTTGCTACTTGGCTTATTGATGATGTAAAGTGTGCCGCTCAACAACTCACTTATGGGCAAGAGCACCCTTTTTATATCTTTTGTAGTACTGAGAACTTGAAGTTTGTAGGCGATAGCTGGCCTTATAAAGATAATTATGGCTTGTGGGATTATGTAACCTATACACCTTATCCATATTCTATGGAACCTATAGAACCTCAAAACCAACTTAACCCACCTGATCCAGAACCAGAACCAACCACAATACAAAAATCTTACAGTGAAGCTTATTCAGCTACTGGGAAAATCCATCTACGACAACAGGCGGAAAATCAGAAAGAACACGTCATCTGTCTTGCTTTTCTTTACTCCCAAAAAGTAGTCATGCATGTTAATGCCTTGAGACGCTGAACCACATTTCCCAGCAGCTGAATAAGATTCAAAAAACAATGTTTCACGTGAAACACCACCTCCTCGACAACGACAAGAGAAACAGTTCTCAAAAACCATCACCAGCAACTTAACCACCCCACCATGCGTTTCACGTGA
>NZ_CALHQO010000475.1:0-6063 GCF_938036635.1 uncultured Leptotrichia sp. | reverse complement strand
TATAGTAAAACTAGTTTAAAACAGAACTCAAAAATTATGACTATTTTACTCAAACCCTAAATTATATAATTTCTAGAAGTTAAATTTTAAATGGGTTCGAGTATATATCTCAAAATTACTTGAAAACATTAATTTTATATCCTTTATTTAGAAAAGTTTTCAATAAATTCGCTATTTAGACAAGGGTAAATACTAAAATTAGAAATTTATCTTTTTTATACATTTTCACTTCAATTTTATAAATTTTGAAAAAAAAACAAAAAAATACTTGATTTTTTTATATTATATGGTATACTGTAATTGTAAACGGTAATATAAAAATTTAAAAAAGGAGCTGATTAGCATGAAAAAATTAATTCTAGTAGGATTTTTAGCATTTGGAGCATTAGGATTCTCAAGATTTGTAAATGAGTGTCAAGTTACTAGTAAAGCAAAAGGAAGAGCAACTTGTGAAAGTTTGGAATCTGGAAAAACTTTCCAATTTACAAGTGGTAAATTATCTTCAATTTCAAAAGGATCTACTTACAAAATTTATTTTGAAGGAAATGGATACAAAGGGTTACGCCTAACTAAGGCTACTCTTGTTTCTTCTGACGATTCTTCAGATTACGATGATTCTGAGGGAGATGACTAATTAATTATCTCTTTAATAGATTATAATAAAAAGACTCTAAGTTTTTTAAACCTAGAGTTTTTTTGTTTGCTTTATTTAAATTATAATTCAATATCTTCTTTTCTTAAAGTTGGGAATAAAATAACATCTCTAATTGAAGCAGAATTCGTCTGTAGCATAACTAATCTGTCAATTCCTATTCCAAGCCCTCCTGCTGGTGGCATTCCATATTCTAAGGCACGTATATAGTCTAAATCCATTCCTTGTGCTTCATCATCTCCAGCTTCCTTCAATTTCACCTGTTCTTCAAATCTTTCCTTCTGATCTCTCGGATCATTTAATTCTGAATAAGCATTGGCAAATTCTCTTCCTGAAATAAATAATTCAAATCTGTCTACCCATTCAGTTTCACCTTTTTGGTTTTTTGAAAGCGGAGAAATTTCTTTTGGATATTCTGTAATAAATGTTGGATTCAATAAAGTTCCCTCGACTTTTTCTTCAAATATCAAGTTTAAAATTCCATATTTTGTATAAGTTTTGTCTTTTTCTAGCGGAATATTCATTTCTTTTGCTTTATTTATAGCATCTTCATCACTGCTAACTGTATCAAAATCAAATCCAGTTATTTCTTTTACAATGTCCTTCATTGTAACACGTCTCCAAGGCTTTGCCATATTAATAGTCTTATCTTCATATTCAATCTCATATTTACCATGAAGCTCAAATGTCAAGCTTGAAATCAAATCTTCTGTCAAGTCCATCATATCATTAAAATCAGCATAAGCCTGGTATAGTTCCATCATTGTAAATTCTGGATTATGTTTTATTGAAATTCCTTCGTTTCTAAAACTTCTGTTTATTTCGAACACTTTTTCAAATCCACCTACAAGCAGTCTTTTTAAGTATAATTCAGGTGCTATTCTCAAAAACAGCTCCATATCAAGTGCATTATGGTGTGTTACAAATGGTCTGGCTGTAGCTCCTCCAGCAACTGGATGCATCATTGGCGTTTCCACTTCTGTAAATCCATGTTTTTCAAGATAGCTTCTAAAAAATCTTATAATTTGGAATCTTTTTTTCATAGTATCCATAACTTCCCTGTTCATTACAAGATCCACATATCTTTGTCTGTAACGAGTTTCGATGTTAGTTAACCCATGAAATTTTTCTGGAAGCGGACGTACATTTTTAGATAATACTTCAAAAGAATCTACTCTTAAAGTCAATTCCCCAGTATTAGTTCTAAAAAGTTTCCCTTCTAGACCAATAAAATCTCCAAGTCCCATTTTTTTATAAATTTCGTACTGTTCTTCTCCAACTTCATCTTTTTTTACATAGTATTGAATTTTCCCAGTTGGATCCTGAATTTGTCCAAATCCATTTTTTCCCATTCTTCTAAAGGCAACGATTCTTCCAGCTGTTTTAAATACTTTATCACAAGTTTCATCATATTGATTTATTTCTGCAATATCATTTAATTTTTCATATTTTCGTCCATACGGTTCAATTCCTATTTCTTTCAGTTCTTCTACTTTTTTTAATTTTTCTTTTATAATACCATTATCATTGTGGTTTTGATTGCTCATCTATTTTTCCTTTCTGCTTTTTAATTATCTAACATTTGTATTTCTAAATTTATACTATTTATCACTTCATTACCATCTATTATATCATATTCCAGCATTATTTTTCCATTTTCTTTTTCAAATTTTTTTGTAAAAATTTCATATTTCCCACGAAATTTTGTTGTAATGAAAGTAAACAAAGTATTTTTATCTTTTTTGAATATCTGCTTGAAATTGATTTCACCATGTCGGTAAATTTCAATGGAATCAATTTTATCAACAATCTTACATTTTCCATATTCATCTTTGTAATGATATTCTTTTTTTTTATCAACAATTATTATTTTTTCCAGTTCAAATAATTTTTCATAATTTTCTTTAAATTTATCCAAACTTTTTATTTTTATTTTCATTTTTTTCCTTAAATATTGGTTTTTATTCATTTTAGTCTTCATCATCAAAGAAATCATCTAAAAATTCAGATAAATCCTCATCATCTTCGTCTTCATTGTTAAAAAATCCGTTTTCATCATTATTATCATCATTTAGTGAATCATAATTTCTTTCATCAAATTCTCCATCCACATTTTCATTTTTATCATATTCTCCAAAATCTTCGTTCCAATACATGTAATCCTTGTCAGACCCATAATATTCATCATTCCATATTTCAAGAACTTGATCTTCCTCATCTTCATCCAAATCATACAGTTCCTCTTCGATACTGTCATAGTAAAAAACCTTTTTTTCCCCAGTTTCATCATCGCAAACTAAATATTCCTTATCTCCTACCGTAATATTTGAAAGGCACGTATATCCTTCAACGTCACCCTCATTATTGATTTTTTCAAATTCTTCCCCAGCAGAATACATAATTTCCCTCCGTTATTTATGATATTTTATATTATTATTAATTGAAACCCATCTGTATAGTTGCTCTGTTAAAATTAATCGCATAAGTTGATGTGGAAAAGTCATTGGCGAAAAACATAATCTGAAATCCACAATTTTTCGTAAATTATCATTTACACCATTTGAACCGCCTATTATAAAATTAATTTCACTGCTTGTCATAGAAATTTCTTCAATTTTTTGTGCCATTTCTTCTGAATCAAGCATTTTTCCTTTTAAATCAAGTAAAATATTGTATGAATAACTTTTTTTTGAGATTGCATTTATTATTCTTTCAGTCTCAGAATTTATTGCATTTTCAATACCTTTGTTATCATCTTCTTCAGCAAGTTCTATAATTTCGAGTTTAATGTACTTTGATAACCTTTTTAAAAATTCATTTATTCCCTCTTTTATATATTTTTCTTTTATTTTTCCAACACATACTACATTAATTCTTATCATATTTTTTCCTTATTGTCAAAAGTTTTTTCATTTTTTTACTAAATTTCTCAATTTTTACCCTTATTTTCTTCTTCCAAACATTTTATCCAAATCATTTCTAGAAAGTTTTACAATAATTGGCCGTCCATGCGGACACGTATATTTCCCAACTTCGTGAATCCTTCGAACCATATTCTGCATTTCAAATGTATCAAGTTTTTGTCCAGCCTTCACAGCTCCTTTGCACGACATCGAAATAATGATATTTTCCCGTAAATCCTTTATTTCAACTTCATTTTTCAAATCCATAAGCAACTGTAAAAATACATTTTCAATGCTATCCCGAAAATCAAAGGCAGGCACAGCACGAATGACAATTTCATCTTCTGAAAACTCATCAATATCAAATCCAAAATCTTTAAAAATGTCAACATTTTCAAAAATAATATTTTTTTCAATTTGTGTAACTTCCATTTTTAGTGGCAATAATAAATGCTGCGATTCAATTTTCTTATTATAGAACTTATCCTTTAGCTCTTCATACAAAATTCTCTCATGAATAATATGCTGATCATAAATTTCCAGTTCGTCATCTCTACGAACAAGAATATATGTGTCAAAAATCTGTCCCAAAATATCATAATGAAACTGCTTTCCAATATGTTTTTCAAACGTTCCGACTTTATAATGAGATTCATTTTCAGTATTTTCATTTATAGTATCAAAATTTCTATATTCAACAGTATTTTTATAATTCTCAGAATTACTGTTTTTATCCCCTGTTTTAGTGTAATATTCATTCTTTTTCTTAAAATTTTCCACATTGTTTTCCACAGTCATTTTTGAATTATCATTCATTTTATTCCATATTTCATCAACGCTTAAATCATTTTCGTTTTTGTTTTTTGTAAAGTTTTCACTATTTGAAAAACTATCATTACTCATATTTTTAGAACTATCAAAAAACTCAGAATTTTTATCATTTTCATTAAAATTATCTCCTGAAAAATTATCTTTCTCATTTGAATTTTTAGTATTTTCTAAAACCTTTCCGTCAAAAGTTTCCAAACTTATAACTTTTTGATTTTCCCCCTTCAAAACGTCATCAGAAAACAAATCATCCTTTTCCACAGCGACATTCTCATTAATATTGATATTTTTCTTTATCAGGTCAATATTAGGTTGCCAGTTTTCCCTGTCATTGTAGTAAAAAAAGTCATCAATTGCTGATTTTATTTCATTATAAACAATCTTATCATTCGAGAATTTTATTATTTTTTTGGATGGGTGAACGTTTACATCTATTTCTTTTGGATCAGTATTGTAAAAAATAATTGCAAACGGATATTTCCCCTTCATTAGTTTAGTGTAATAGCCGTCTATAACAGCACGTTCAATAGTTGCTGACTTTACATATCGGTTATTTACAAAAGTAAACATAAAGTCCTTTGAACTTCGTAAAATTTCTACGTTACCTAAATATCCATATTCAAATTTTTTCAAATTTCTCAAAACTGACTTTCCAAATAATTCAAGGATTGCATTTTCAATACCTTTTCCACTTGTTTTTATCGTACTTTTTCCATCCAGTTTCAGCGAAAATGCCACATTACTGTTTGAAAGTGCTTCCTTTAGTACAATATCCCTGATTTTACCATATTCTGTTGACATTTTTCGCAAAAATTTTTGTCTGGCAGGCGTATTATAAAATAAATCCCTGACTTCCATTTCTGTCCCAACATTTTTCGAAACTTCCTCAAATTTTCTCACAACTCCGCCATAACAGCCAATCTTATATCCTACAGGACTATTCTCAGAACGTGTAGTAATCGTAAGCTTAGACACCGCTGCAATAGATGACAGAGCCTCTCCACGAAATCCATAAGTATTTAAGTTAAAAACATCTTCCTTTTCCTTAATCTTAGAAGTAGCATGCCGCTCCACTGACAAAAGCGTGTCGTCCTTATCCATCCCAATTCCATTATCACTCACTTTAACATCTGTTCCAGCTTTAAAAACCTCAATTTTTATCATTGTAGCCTTCGCATCCAGTGAGTTCTCAATCATTTCCTTAATCATCGAAGCTGGATTTTCCACAACTTCCCCAGCAGCAATAATATTTGACACTTTTTCATCAAGTATTTTTATATATCCCACAATTTCTCCTCCTTTTTCTATGTTATTTTTTTATTTTTATTGTAAAATTTTAAGTTTTTGCCTTAAAAATCTTTAATTTTGAGTAAGTGAGTTAAACTGCAAATTAAAGAACATTGCTTTGCTGAATTGTGGACTTTCTTGCATTTCCTAATTATCGTTATGTTTTACATATACAATATCAAATGTATCTTCAAAATATCTTAGATTAGGATCATTCAATTTTTCATTTACAGATTCTTTTAAAAATTGCGTAGTCAATTTTATTATTTCATCTTCTGACCTCACAGTAGGGTTTGGTGATTGCAAAAGTCTTTGTCTTTCTTCCAATATTTTCTTTTTAAATATTTCTATTGCTTCTGATAAATCAGGATATTTTATAGTAATATTTACAAT
>NZ_CALHQO010000474.1:0-8891 GCF_938036635.1 uncultured Leptotrichia sp. | reverse complement strand
AATCTGAGTTTCTTTAAAATACATCAAAACTTTATATGGAAAAGTATAAATTATTGCATAATAGTCTTCTTTATACCAATTAAAGCCCATAAAAATAAATATTCCCATAATTATTAGACAACCTGCTATTGTCAGTATTCTTACAACTTCAATTTCTTCTTTATCAAAATACTTTTTTATAAAAAATCCAAAACAAATATTGATAACAACAAATGGAATTAAAATACTAAATTTCATTCCATCTTCATAACTTTCCATTGGAATTCCAAAACAAATTGCAAAACTAGGAATCAAAAAATACATTGTAACAAACCACAATATAATTTTAGAAACTTTAGACAAATAACTTCTAATCTTTATTTTACTTCTAAATATTCCTAAAATGAATAGTCCATTGAAAAAACATAATTTTATAACTCCCATAATATCTATTCTAAACAATAATATTATTGACAAAATTATAAAAAATATTGGCAATTTCAAAATTTTATCATTTTCATATTCTTTACTTTTTCCTAATAAATAAAATATTAAACCAAAAAATACGCCTGCTACTATCGAAAATATTACTTCAAAAACTATACGAAATGGCAAATTAAAACCATAATCCCAATCATATTTTCCAATCCAGAAATAATACATAAATAATAAAATTTGTAAAACTATAAATATTATTATTTTAGGTTTTAACTTTTTTACGCTTTTAGAAATCTTTTCCATTGTCCCATTCCCTGTTTTTTAAGAATTAATGTAGAAAAATAATGTACACTTTCAACATTTTCAATATCTGTAATAATTTCTTCATTTTCTTTCCCACAGTTTGAAACAATAACTATATTTTCTTTATTTCCTGTTTCAATAATCGCTTTTTTTATTCTCTCAAAATCTCGGCTAATTTTCATTAACACTAGATTTTCGTTATTTTCAATTTCTTTATGAACATCAGTCTTTCTGCTAACAGAGACTATTTTTAAATCTTCATCTCCAACCATAAGCGGTATATTAAGTCTTGCCGCAATACTATTAAACGAAGTTATCCCAGCAATAGTTTCAACTTCCACATCATCTGAAATATGTTCCAATACATAAGTATAAGTACTATAAGTCATTGGGTCACCTATTGTTAAAAACGCTACATTTTTACCTTTTTCCAATTCAGCACTTATTACATCCGCATTATTTTTTCTAAAAACTTTTCTCGCTTCCACATCCCTTATCATAGGAAACTCCAAAAATAGCTGCTCTACTTCTGGTTTTACATATTCTTTTACAATATTAAAGGCTGTACTTCCTTCTCCACTTTTTGCCTCAGGCAGTACTATCACATCTACTTCATGCAGTCTTTTTGCTGCTTTAACTGTTATATTTTCAGGATCTCCTACTCCTACTCCTATTCCATAGAATTTACCTAATTTACTAGCCATTTTTTCTCCTCTAATTTATTTTTTCTACACTATAAATATATTTTATTGCATTTTCAACTTCTTCTCTTGAAGCAGAATAAAAATTAATAATTAATAAATAACCTTCAGTCATAATCCCGCAAGAAATAGAATAAGTTTTTTCATTATCTTCATAATAATCATATTCATAGCATTTAAGCTTAAAATTCTCTATTTTAAAATCATTCAAATTCAGCTTCTTTTCTTCTAGTTGTTTATTATTTCCTAGTTCTATATTTTTAATGATTTTTTTTTATTATATAATTTTCAGGAATACATTCCACAAATTTTAAAATTTTGTCCTTTTTAAGGAATATAATCCTATAATTCAAAAAACTATCAATGAGGTTTTACTAACTTTTTCTTATTCATAAATTTAATTAAACTTTTTTATAAGCTATATATATCACAGTATATAGTCCGATTTTTTGACCTATTGGCAATAACCATAACAACTTCTCTATCCTTAAAGCTATTTTTTAAAAATTATCAAAAAAGTGCTTACTATGCCCTATAACTTCTTTTTCAGCTGATAAAATCAATGTTTCCACTTCCAGATTCCAGCCATTTTTTCTACAATGTTCCTCACATTTTTGTTTTGCTTTTTCAGCTAGCAAGTTAAAGACTTCTTTTTTTTCAATATATCCAGAAGCCTCTTCAGTTGTATTCGATTCCAGAATTTTATAGACATTTTCTAGCTTTTCACCCACTAACAATGCGTTTGCAGCCAAAATTTCCATTTTTGCATCAGAAACTCGACTGTGTGTATGAAAAATTCCTCCTGCCACTTTTACAAATTTTCCTAATTCTCCAATAAAATAAATTTTCTTAACTTCAAATTCACATGCCTTGTCAAACATATATCCCACAAAATTACTGATTACAACACCTTCTTCAGATTTTTCTGGAAATTCCTTTTTCAAAAACATTTTTCCTCTATTTCCAAAAAGAAATATCGCTGTTTTTGTATTAAAATATGTTAAATTTTGCTTCAGCTCTATTGCAAGGGAAGCCTTCCATGACTCTTCAGACATCGGACGTACAATTCCCATTGTTCCAAGAATAGAAATTCCGCCAATAATTCCTAATTTCCCATTCATTGTTTTTTTGGCAGCTTCTTCACCCAGAGGCACGCTAATTTCAACATCTACTCCTTTTCCAGATGGAAGAAGTTCTTTCACAATACCAGTCAGCATTTTCATTGGCGTTGGATTTATTGCTGATTTTCCAACTTCAACAGGAAGTCCAATTTTTGTGACTTTTCCGACTCCTTTTCCTCCAAAAATATTGATTTTATCATCTTCTCTAAAACTTACTTTTGATATGATTTCTAGACCGTGTGTCGCATCAGGGTCATCTCCCCCATCTTTTATGACAGTTGCTGTTGCATAATCCTCTGTCTTTTCAAAAGACTTAATCTTAATTTTTATCTTTTTACCTGCTGGAACATCTATTTCAACTTCTTCGACTTTTTCAGCTTTTCCTAGTAAAAGTAACAGTGCCGCCTTAGTCGCTGCTGTTGCCGAACTTCCTGTGGTATAGCCATATCGCAGTTTTCTACCGTTAAAATATACATAATTTTCCATTTTTATTTCTCCACAATTATACTAAAATATATCTGAAAATGCTCAAAACTAATAAATTTTCAGTGTTTTTGATTAAATAAAATCAAAATACTAAAAATAAATTTTGGATTTTCAGATATTTACAAATTCATTTATTAATTATTAAAATATTTATCTCTTTCATACATTTGATAAAGGATTCCGTGCATTACACCAACTGCAACTGTACTTCCACCTTTTGTTCCATTTGTTCGTATAAACGGAACATTGTATTTTGAAAGTTCTGCTTTAGATTCAGGACATCCCACAAATCCAACTGGAACTCCAACTATCAATTTCGGTACATTTTCCCCTTCTTTTTCCATTTTTTCAAGTAATGTAAACAATGCTGTTGGAGCATTTCCGATTACAAAAATTTTTGTTTGCGGATCTTTTAACGCTCTTTCCAATCCAACCATCGAACGTGTAATTCCTCTTTCCTTCGCTTCTCTAGCCACATCCGGATCTGCCACTAGACAATATGCCTCTGCTCCAAATTTTTTCAGACCATTTTTATTCAATCCATTAACAATCATGTTTGTATCACAATAAATTTTGCAATTTCCAGCTTCTAATGCTTCTTTTGCTGATTCAATTGGATTATTATGAAATTCAACAATGTTCACATAATCAAAATCTCCAGTTGTATGAATCAATCTTTTTACGATTAATTGCTCTTCTTCACTAAAATGGTCTGCTTTCCCAGCCAACCCTTCTGTAATCATCTCAAAACTCCTTACCTCAATCGATTTTGGATCTTTAATATATGACATAATTTATTCTCCTTTTATTTATTTGAATATGTTAATAACTTTATTTTTTACTTTTGTTTATTTAATAATATTTTTTCATCTATATTTCTAATTTGTTTTCACGCAAAAGCAATGAACAACGTACTCTTACTTGAAAAAGCTACAGCTTTTCTATCAAGTATTTAAAAAACTCTATATTTGAATAAAACGAAATATGCGGGTATCCTGCTAGAAGACTGTTTTTTCTATATCCGCAAACCCAATTTCTTCCATCATTTTTTTCTATTTTATAAAATTTTTCTTTTTCATTATCTACAGAAATTTCTGAATAATGAAATTCGTGTCCTTTTGTACAAATTCCATTTTCGGCTTTTATATTTATATATCCAAATCTTCCGATATTCAGCCTATTTTTCATAGAAATTTCCACATCTATCAGTCCACAGAAATCTCCACTATTTCCATCTAGCAAATTCAGTTTATTTGTTAAGTAGATAAATCCGCCACATTCTCCGTAGATTTTTACTCCATTTTCATAAGCCTGCTTTATACTTTCCTTCATAGATACATTTTCAGACAATTCTTTCCAGTAAAGTTCAGGATAACCTCCGCCAAGATAAATCATATCAAGATTTTCTGGTATTTTTTCGTCTTTTACAGGGCTAAATTCTACTATTTCTAATCCTGAAAATCTCATCAGTTCCAGATTTGACTCATAGTAAAATGAAAATGCACCATCTTTAGCAACTCCAACACGTTTTCCTTTATATTTATTCTTTAAGTCCTTTATTGGCTCAAAACTGTCCATACTGCTTTTTGTTTCAAATTCTTCTGCTATTTCGTAAATTTTTTCTAAATCTAAGCAATTTTGTGCAATTTCCTTAAACAGCTGTTTCTTTTCCTCAAGCTCTTTTGAACCTTTCAATTCAAAAGCCTGTTTTAATCCCAGATGTCTGCTTTCCACCGATAATTTCTCATTTTTCGGCAAATATCCTACGCATTCTATCCCCGTAAATCTTTCTACCGCTTCCTTCAAGTTCAAGTATAGTTTTTCAGAAGAAACATTATTTAAAATAATGCCCTTTATTTTAACATTTTTATCAAACAGCTTGAAACCCAAAACTTCGGCAGCTATGCTTGTGGAGATTCCTTTTGCGTTAACTACAAGAATTACTGGTATATCAAGTATTCTTGATACATGAGCTGTACTAAAATTATCCTTTTCATGCCCAATTCCATCATAAAGCCCCATAACTCCCTCAACTATAGCGATATTGCTTCCTTTCGCTCCTGTTTCAAATATATGCCTTAACGTACTTTCATCAAACATAAAAGCATCTAAATTACGAGATTTATTTCCCGTGAACAACTCATGATAACCAGGGTCGATGTAGTCTGGACCAACTTTAAAAGGTGCCACATTTTCAAAAGCTGACATCAATATGCTGCTTACTGTAGTCTTTCCACCACCACTCATTGCTCCCGATATAAGTATTTTTTTCATAGCAAGTTTTTTTCCTCCAAAAATTTATAATAATCATTTTCATCAAGATTTTTATACTTGAGATAACTTTTTATTTTCAGTACATTTGGAATATTCAAATTTAATTTCTTCAAAAATTCAAAATCCTCAAAAACCTCGTCCCTGCTCCCTTGCCGTACAATTCTCCCTTTTTCAAGGACATAGATATAGTCAGCAAATTCATAGGCAAAATCTGTATCGTGAGTTGATACCACCATTGTTTTTCCTGCTTTGGAAAAATTATCTAGAATTTCTGATACTCTTTTTGTATTTTTAGAATCGAGCCATGCAGTTGGCTCATCTAGAATAAGAAGTTCTGGCTCCATTGCCGTAATTGCAGCTATTGAGACCCTTTTTTTCTGTCCATAGCTCAAATGATGACAAGGTCTATCTTTTAAATCTGTTATATTGATTTCTTCCATTGCCCTGTTTACATTTTTTTCTACTTCCTCTTTGGAATATCCAAGATTTTCGGGTCCATAAGCTACTTCCTGAAATACTAAAGGTGCAAAAATCTGTATTTCAGGATCCTGAAAAATTATCCCAACTTTTTTTCTCAATTCTTCCAGATTTTTCTTTTTATGTTCTATTTTTTTATCTTCAAAATAAATATTTCCCTTTTGTGCTTTCAAAAGTCCATTCATTATTAAAAATAATGTTGATTTTCCTGAGCCATTTTCCCCAAGAAATAATGTTTTCTTACCTTTTTCTATATTCAAAGTCACATCTTTTAGAGCCTCTGTATCTTCATCATACGAAAAAGTTATATTTTCAAGTCTAAGCATTGTATTTTACCACCAAATATAAATTTATTATAACTATTATTATTACGAATATTATTTCAAACCCAATTTTTTTATATTTTCTATGAGAAAAAATAAACTCCTTTCCCATTCTTGATTCCACAGCCTTTATAGAATTCAGATTATAGTAGTATGTTTTTTTTAGTATAGCAACTACTAGCATCGGAAATGACTTCATCCCATTTTTAAAACTGCTGTATCCTAGCCTTACTTCCTGTGCATTATGTAATTTTTCCTTATTGTCAAATAATAAAAATATATATCTGTAAATCAGTAAAAACATTTCCCTAAATATTTTAGGAAATTTCAGCTTTGCAAATATATAGTCCAAATCTATAATTGGAGTAGAACAAATAAGGAAATAAACTACAGCTATTGAGGAAAATGAACGTAGCAAAAATGTCCATATATCCGCTTTTATAAACAGCAAGGAAATTACAGTCGTTAAAATAAATAAAGCCGGAATAAAGTTCAGCTTTAATAAGTCGCCTATTTTTACTTTTACAACAAATAAGAGAAGTAAGTTAAACAGTATAAAATTAAAAATAAATACTGTTTTACTTCCTGTATAAAGCAAAAATACTAATGTCGTCATTGACAATATAAACTTTACTCCGGGATTTATATTTTTTATGGGATTTGTGTAAGATACCTTATCTATTAGCATTTTTTCTTTCACCTTTGAAATAGCCTAATACATACCCTACAATTCCTGCACCTAATGCCGCCTGTAATGCAAACAGCAGACTTTCAGTTTCATCTCCTGGTAATTCTATTAAATTTTTAGCCCATGGCTCATAATCAGGTTTTATAGTTTTTATTACTTCTTCTCCCTTGTCATCAGATCCTCCAAATTCAGATTTTACGAGAAATAAAGGAATAACACCTATTAAGATTATTGCAATTATTAAAATAATATTCTTTTTAAATACACTTTTGTTTTTATTTTCCGACATTAAGCTTCCACCTCTTTTACGTTATATTTTTCAAGTATATTCATCACCACGTTTGTAAGCAACCCTTCAATAACTGCAAGAGGAACCTGAGTTACTGCAAATACCGCTCCAAATTTGATAAATGAAGCAACTACTCCACCTTGTGGAGATGGATATGCAAGTGCAAGCTGAATTGATGTTACCACGTAAGTCGCAAGATCTCCTAACGCCGCTGCCAAAAATACCGCTACCGCCTTATTCTTTTTCTCAAATCCTTTATACACTAAATATGATACAATTGGTCCTGCAATTGCCATTGAAACAGCGTTTGCTCCCAAAGTTGTAAATCCTCCGTGTGCAAGCAATCCTGCTTGAAATATTAATACGATTGTTCCAAGAATGGAAGTTACAAAAGGTCCGTATAATATAGCAGATAGCCCTACTCCTGTAGGATGTGATGAACTTCCTGTAACTGACGGAATTTTTAGTGCAGACAATACAAATATAAATGCACCAGCCAATGCAAGCGTCATTTTTTCCCGCACGCTCCCTTTAGAAACAGATTGAAGCTTCTTTATTCCTATTATCCAAAACGGAATACACACTGCAAACCATACTATAACCCAATTTAAAGGTAAAAAACCTTCCATAATGTGCATTGAATAACCATTTACACCTATTAACAGCATACTGGTTAAAACCAAAAACAATAATGTTCTCTTTTTCATTTTCTCTCCTTCTCCAAATTTAATTTTAACCTTCGGCAAGTTCCAAAAAAAAATCAGCCAAAGCTGAAGCCAATACACGTCAAAACTTCCACAACAATAACTATATCACCATCGTATAGTACGCTTATGGAACAAATCACCGTTGATTTATTTTTACATTGATGTATATTAAATCTTCCCTTCCCAGAAAATTTTATATAAAAAATTATTAGGCAAGTCTCCTGACTAACTTCATCCTACTCGTACCCTTCCCAAAATATCCAAGATATCTCAGTGGTTTTGTGTACTTTCGTCAGCTTCACAGTAGTGGGGGCTGTATCGGATTCTAACCGATTTCCTTATTAAGTTTGTAAAACGCCTATTATTCACTATAAATGTTATATTATTTTTCTATATTTGTCAAGCCAAATAAACAGCTTCCAGTTTATCCATAAACATTTTACGAATAAATTCATACTCTCCCATCCCTTTTAAAACCGATGTTACTTCATAGCCTTCATTTTTTAGCATCGTTTTCCACGAATCTTCATTATCAGAAGACATATCATTTTTAGCATGATCTCCAGCTACTATCATAAATGGTTTTAATAGTATTTTTTTAAAGCCTTTTCCCTTCATTTTTTCAATAATATCTTTAATAGTCACTTCTCCTTCAACAGTAGCTATAAAAATATTACTCTTCCCAGCTTTCAAATATTCTTTCTGCAATTTTTGATACGCATAATCTGCCTCACTTTCAGTTCCATGCCCCATAAACACTATGGCATCATCATCTTCAAGGTCATTAAACTCTTTATTTTCTACAATTTTCTTAAAATCTTCATCATCTGCCAAAAGCGGTTTTGATATTTTTCCAAACTTATCATCAAGTTTTGAATATTCAATTCCATCTAAAATATGCAAAGACATTGTTATTATTACTTCAAATCCTTTATCTTTTAAGACTTTTAGTCCTTCCTTCTGGTCAAATATATGAATCCCTTCATTTTTTTCTATTATCCGTCTTATGATTCCTGAAGTATAAGCTCTTTCCACGTTTTCACTTCCATATTTTTCCTCCACTTCCCTTTGGATCGAATCAAGACATTTTTCCCGTGTATCCCTA
>NZ_CALHQO010000473.1:0-13544 GCF_938036635.1 uncultured Leptotrichia sp. | reverse complement strand
CCGGGACTTCCTGTAATTAACACAACTTCTCCCTTTATAAGCCCGCCACCCAGCACTCTGTCAAATTCCTCAAAAGGCGTTACCATCCGAAATTCCTTTTCTATTTCAATTTCTGTTATTTTGCTAATGGAAACATCCTGTGATTCCACATCTTTAAAGGTTCTTTTTATATCAATTTCCTCTTCAAATGTTCCCCATGAATCACAATTAGGGCATTTTCCCAACCATTTTAACGAACTGTAACCACATTCTGAACATATGTATCTAGTTTTTCCTTTTTTTGCAGCCATTTTAAATTCCCCTTTTATTTTTCTACTTTATCAATTAATCTACGTTCCACATTTTCAGTTACAAAAAAACTTAAATCTCCTCTATTTAAAGCAACTTCCTTCACAAGGCTGGAACTCAAATACAAATATTCCCTTGAAGCAGTTAAAAATACTGTTTCAAATTCACTTTTAGCAAGCGTCTTATTTGTAAGTGTAAACTGCAGCTCATATTCATAATCTGATAAAGCACGAAGCCCTCTTATTAAAATATTTACGTTTTCTTCGTACATAAAATCAACTAACAATCCGTTAAAAATTTAAAATAACAATAAAAATCTTAAAAAAATTTAAAAATTAAAGAAATAATGGAGGAAAAATTAAAATGGCAAAAGCTAAATTCGAGAGAAGCAAACCACACGTAAACGTAGGAACAATAGGTCACGTTGACCACGGGAAAACAACAACAACAGCAGCAATTTCAAAAGTATTGGCTGAAAAAGGGCTAGCTGAAAAAGTTGACTTTGAAAACATTGACCAAGCGCCTGAAGAAAGAGAAAGAGGGATTACAATCAACACAGCTCACATTGAGTATGAAACAGAAAAAAGACACTATGCCCACGTTGACTGTCCAGGGCATGCGGATTACGTAAAAAACATGATTACAGGAGCGGCTCAAATGGATGGTGCTATCTTAGTAGTATCAGCAGCTGACGGTCCTATGCCTCAAACAAGAGAGCATATCCTACTTGCAAGACAGGTTGGAGTACCTTACATCGTAGTTTACTTGAACAAAGTTGACATGGTAGATGACGAAGAATTATTAGAACTAGTAGAAATGGAAGTAAGAGAATTACTTACAGAATACGGATTCCCTGGAGATGATGTACCAGTAATCAAAGGGTCTTCATTAGGAGCATTAAATGGAGAAGCTCAATGGGTAGACAGAATCATGGAATTAATGGATGCAGTTGATGACTACATTCCAACACCAGAAAGACCAGTAGACCAAGCATTCCTAATGCCGATTGAAGACGTGTTCACAATAACAGGAAGAGGAACAGTTGTAACAGGAAGAGTAGAAAGAGGAGTAATCAACGTTGGTGAAGAAGTAGAAATCGTAGGAATCAAGCCAACAACAAAAACTACTGTAACAGGAGTAGAAATGTTCAGAAAATTATTGGATTCAGGACAAGCTGGAGACAACATTGGAGCATTGTTAAGAGGAACTAAGAAAGAAGAAGTGGAAAGAGGACAAGTACTTGCAAAACCAGGAACAATCAATCCACATACAGGATTCAAGTCAGAAGTATACGTATTGACAAAAGATGAAGGAGGAAGACATACACCATTCTTCACAGGATACAAACCACAATTCTACTTCAGAACGACTGACATTACAGGAGAAGTAAACTTGCCAGAAGGTGTAGAAATGGTAATGCCTGGAGACAACATTGAAATGACAGTTGAACTAATTCACCCAATCGCAATGGAAGAAGGATTAAGATTTGCGATAAGAGAAGGTGGAAGAACAGTAGCTTCAGGAGTAGTAGCAACTATTACTAAATAGTTTTCTGTAAGGAACTTTCTTAAAGATAAAGATAAAAATAATTATTGCAGATAATGAAAATATTTGTTATAATGATTAGAAATGTAATAGAAAAATAGTCCAAAAAAATTAAATTAAAAAGAGAGATTAGGTTTTTATAATCTAATTTCTCTAGTTATTAAAATAAGCAGGACAAAAAAACAGGAGGAAAAACTTTGGATAAAATAAGAATATATTTACAATCTTATGATCATAAACTGTTAGATCAATCTGCTAAAAAAATTGCAGAAGTAGCTAAGAAAAATGGTTCAGAATTAGCAGGACCACTTCCATTACCTACAAAAACTAAAAAATATACAGTTTTAAGATCAGTTCACGTAAATAAAGATTCAAGAGAACAATTTGAAATGAGAATTCACAGAAGATTTGTAGAAATCAAAAATTCAAATCAACAAATCGTAAATGCATTAGCATCATTAAACTTACCATCAGGTGTGGGAGTTGAAATTAAGCAATCGTAGGCTTAGTACAAGTTGGCTATTTCAAGAAAATTGTCAACCAATATATTAAGGAGGAAAAATAAAAAATGATATTAGGTAAAAAAATCGGAATGACTCAAATTTTCGAAGACGAAAAATTAATTCCAGTTACAGTAATTGAAGCAGGGACTAACTTCATTACACAAATTAAAACTGAAGAAAAAGAAGGATATAATGCTATCACATTAGCTTATGGAGATAAAAAAGAAAAAAACACTACTAAACCATTATTAGGTGTATTTAAAAAAGCAGGAGTTACTCCAAAAAGATTTCTTAAAGAATTTAAAGTAGCTAATCCAGCTGACTTTACATTAGGACAAGAAATTAAAGTAGATGTATTAGAAGGTATCGAATTCGTTGATATTTCTGGGACTTCAAAAGGTAAAGGAACTGCAGGAGTTATGAAAAGACATAACTTTGGTGGAAACAGAGCTTCACACGGGGTTTCAAGAAACCACAGACTTGGAGGTTCTAACGCAGGAGGAGCTGCATCAAACAGTAATGTACCAAAAGGTAAAAAAATGGCTGGAAGATTGGGAGCTGAAAAAGTAACAGTTCAAAACTTACAAGTTATAAAATTTGATGTAGAAAACAATCTTTTATTAGTAAAAGGTGCTGTTCCAGGACCAAAAAATGGTTACTTAGTTATCAAAAAATCGGTAAAGAAATATTAATAGGAAAGAGAGGAGGATAACATGCCAGTTTTAAATATATATAAATTAGACGGTTCACAAGCAGGAACTATTGAAGTAAATAACGACATATTTGGAATTGAACCAAATAAACACGTAATGCACGAAGTTTTAGTAGCAGAATTAGCTGAAGCAAGACAAGGATCTGCCTCAACAAAAACAAGAGCAGAAGTAAGAGGTGGAGGAAGAAAACCTTTTAGACAAAAAGGAACAGGAAGAGCAAGACAAGGATCTACAAGAGCACCACACATGGTAGGTGGAGGAGTAGTTCACGGACCAAAACCAAGAAATTATGCTAAAAAAGTAAATAAAAAAGTTAGAAAATTAGCTTTAAAATCAGCTTTAGCAACAAAAATTAATGAAGGAAATGTAATTGTGCTAGATGATTTTGCATTAGAAACACCAAAAACAAAAACATTTATTAATTTTGCAAAAGCATTAAATTTTGATGGTGTAAAACAATTATATGTAACAAGTGATGACGCTGATAATATAGATAGAGATTATTTCTTATATTTATCAACAAGAAATATTGAAAAAGTTGCAGCAATAAATACAAGAGATTTAAGCATCTACTGGTTAATCAAACAAGATAAAGTAATTTTAACTAAAGAAGCTCTTGCAACTATCGAGGAGGTGCTAGCATAATGCATATTACTGATATTATCAAAAAACCTGTAATTAATACAGAAAAAGCAAGAAATTTATTAGAAAACAATGAATATGTTTTCATAGTAGATAGAAGAGCAAACAAACTTCAAATAAAAGATGCAGTTGAAAAACTATTCAATGTAAAAGTTGAAGGTGTAAATACTTTAAATATTAAACCAAAAAATAAAAGATTCAGAATGTCAATGTATAAGACAGCCGCTATCAAAAAAGCAGTTGTTAAATTGAAAGATGGAGAATCTATTACGGCTTACGAAGGATAATAAAATTATAGTACTTAATAATTTCAAAAAATCTTTTTAATATAAAGAGTAATTATATTTTTTTTGTGGAAATTATTCAATAAAAATGCTATAATAGATAAGTTATGTAAATTTGTAGAAATTATTCAATTTTTTTGAATAATTTAAGAAAATAAAAACGAGAAATAGGAAGAGAGGGAACATAAGTTATGCCAATAAAAAAATTAAAACCGATGACTAGTGGGACACGGCATATGTCGATATTAGTTAATAAGGACTTAGATAAAGTAAGACCTGAAAAATCTTTAGTTGAACCATTAAATTCATCTTATGGAATTGACAACTATGGACATAGAACAGGTAGAAACAGACATAAAGGACACAAAAGATTATATAGAGTAATTGACTGGAAAAGAAATAAAATTGGAGTGCCTGCAAAAGTTGCAACTCTTGAATATGATCCAAACAGAACTGCAAACATCGCATTGTTACACTATGTTGATGGAGAAAAAAGATATATTTTAGCTCCAAATGGACTTAAAAAAGGTGATATCGTATTAGCAGGAGAAGGTGCAGATATCAAACCTGGAAATGCGTTAAAATTAAAAGACTTACCAGTAGGGACAGTTATTCACAATGTAGAACTTATGCCTGGTAAAGGTGGACAGTTAGCAAGATCAGCAGGAACAGCTGCAAGACTTGTTGCAAAAGAAGGAACTTACTGCCACGTGGAATTACCATCTGGAGAATTAAGACTTATTCATAAAGAATGTATGGCAACTGTTGGAACAGTAGGAAACTCTGAACATTCATTAGTATCATTAGGAAAAGCTGGAAGAAATAGACACTTAGGAAGAAAACCTCACGTTAGAGGATCTGTAATGAACCCTGTAGATCACCCACACGGAGGAGGAGAAGGAAGATCTCCAATAGGTAGAAAATCACCAGTTACACCTTGGGGTAAACCTACACTTGGTAAGAAAACTAGAGGTAAAAAACTTAGTGATAAATTTATTGTTAGAGGAAGAAAAAAATAATTGTTTAAAAATTGAATTAGTATCCCAAAATATATTAATGATATTTTTAAATAAAGAACGTAGAAATGGACTGTGCCAGTCAAATAAACATATAAAATATTTGATCGGAAATTTGGCTGAATATAAAAATATTGCTTAATACATTGAATTAAATATTAAAATGAGATGTATTGAGTAACATTTCTCGATTTAAAAAATGAAATAAGGAGGAAAGAATGTCTCGTTCATTAAAAAAAGGACCTTTTGTTGATGCGTATTTATTAGAAAAAATAGAAGCATTAGGAGGTAAAAAACAAGTTATTAAAACATGGTCTAGAAGATCAACTATATTCCCTCAATTTATTGGACATACTTTTGCAGTATATAATGGTAAAAAACATATTCCTGTATATGTAACTGAGGAAATGGTTGGACATAAGTTAGGTGAATTTGCACCAACTAGAACTTTCTATGGACATGGAAAAGATGCTAAAAAAGGTAAAAAATAGAAATTAATATTTATAAATTAACGAAAGGAGAGGACTTTGAATGGCAGTAGTAGCTAAATTGAAATATCAAAGATTAAGCCCTCAAAAAGCAAGATTAGTTGCTGATATTGTAAGAGGAAAAAATGCACTGCAAGCATTGAATATATTAAAATTTACAAATAAAAAAGCAGCATTATATATAGAAAAAACATTAAGATCAGCAATTGCAAATGCTGAACATAATAATAATATGGATCCTGATAAACTGTTTGTATCAAAAATATTAATTGATAAAGGACCTGTATTAAAAAGAATCAGCCCAAGAGCAATGGGAAGAGCTGATGTTATTAGAAAACCGACAGCTCATATCACAGTAGAAGTTGATGAAAGAGAAGATTAATTCAGAAAAATAAGGAGGTAAGTCTGTGGGACAAAAAGTAGATCCTAGGGGGATAAGATTAGGAATCACAAGAACTTGGGATTCAAAATGGTTCGCTGAGGGAAAAGAATACGTAACAAATTTTCATGAAGATTTGAAAATAAAAAAATATATTAAGAAAAACTATTACCATGCAGGGATTTCTTCTATTCAAATAGAAAGAACATCGCCTACAGAAGTAGCAGTTATTATAGAAACTGGAAAAGCTGGAATTTTAATTGGAAGAAAAGGTCAAGAAATTGAAGCTTTAAAAGTAAAATTAGAAAAATTAACTGGTAAAAGAGTACAAATTAAAGTACAAGAAATCAAAAATCCTAATAAAGATGCTCAATTAGTAGCAGAAAGTATTGCAACTGCAATTGAAAAAAGGGTTGCTTATAAAAGAGCAGTTCAACAAGCTATTCAAAGAGCAGAAAAAGCTGGGATTAAAGGAATTAAAGTTATGGTATCGGGAAGATTGAATGGTGCCGAAATTGCAAGAAGTGAATGGACACTTTCAGGAAGAGTACCACTACATACTTTAAGAGCAGATGTTGATTATGCAACAGCTACTGCACACACTACATACGGTGCTTTAGGATTAAAAGTATGGATATTTAATGGTGAAGTTCTTTCTACTACAAAGGAAGGAGAAAACGAATAATATGTTAATACCTAAAAGAACGAAATATAGAAAACAGTTCAGAGGAAAAATGGGTGGCGTAGCAACTAAAGGAAATAAAGTTGATTTTGGTGAATTTGGACTTGCCGCTAGAGAATTTGGTTGGATTACTTCAAGACAAATAGAAGCTTGTAGGGTAACGATTAATAGAACATTTAAAAGAGAAGGTAAAATCTGGATTAGAATATTCCCTGATAAACCTTATACAAAAAGACCTGAAGGAACAAGAATGGGTAAAGGTAAAGGTAATGCAGAAGGTTGGGTAGCAGTAGTTAAAAAGAATAAAATAATGTTTGAAGTTGGTGGAGTATCAGAAGAGAAAGCCAAGGAAGCATTAAGAAAAGCTGGACATAAACTACCTATAAAAGTTAAATTTGTAAGAAAAGAAGAAGTAGGTGGTGATAAGTAATGACAATTAACGAAATTAGAGAATTATCATTGGAAGAATTGGAAGTTAAAGTAAATGAATTGAAACAAGAATTGTTTAATTTAAAATTTCAAAAAACTCTTGGACAATTACAAAACACTGCTAAAATACGAGATGTTAAAAGAACAATAGCAAGACTAAAAACTGTTGTAACTGAAAAAACTGGTAAATAGGAGGATCAAGAGTGGAAAATAAAAGAAACGAAAGAAAAGTAAGAGAAGGAATCGTTGTTTCTAACAAAATGGATAAAACTGTAGTTGTTCTTGAAGAAACAATGAAATTACACAAACTTTATAAAAAGAGAGTAAAAACTTCTAAAAAATATAAAGCACATGATGAAAACAATGATTGTGGAATCGGAGATAAAGTGCAAATTATGGAAACTAGACCATTAAGTAAAGATAAAAGATGGAGAGTTGTTACAATCTTAGAAAGAGCTAAATAATTTAATCTTATTAAAAAAATTGCTTGATGTTTTATTTTCAATATTAAAACGGAAGAAGATAGTGTGAGTTAACATTTGAGAGGAGGAAATTTTAAATGGTTCAACAACAAACGATACTTAATGTTGCTGATAACACTGGAGCTAAAAAAATCATGGTTATTAGAGTATTAGGTGGATCAAGAAGAAGATTCGGTAAAATAGGAGACATCGTAGTAGCAAGTGTAAAAGAAGCTATACCAAACGGAAACGTAAAAAAAGGTGATGTAGTAAAAGCTGTAATCGTTAGAACTAGAAAAGAATTAAAAAGAGCAGACGGTTCATATATAAAATTTGATGATAATGCGGCTGTTATATTAAATACAGCATTAGAAGTAAGAGGAACAAGAATTTTTGGACCTGTAGCAAGAGAATTAAGAGCGAAAAACTTTATGAAAATAGTTTCTCTAGCACCAGAAGTATTATAGGAAGGAGAGTTAAACGTGGCTAAACCAAATTTAAAATCAGTACCTAAAAGATTACATGTTAAAACTGGAGATACAGTTATTGTGATTAGCGGTAGATCAAAAGATTTGTTGCGTAATGAAAAGAGTACACAAACTGGAGATAAAGGAAAAATTGGAAAAGTATTAAAAGTATTCCCTAAAACTGGAAAAATAATTGTTGAAGGTGTAAATATCAAAAAAAGACATATTAAACCTAATGCAATGAACCCACAAGGCGAAGTTGTAGAAAGAGAAATGCCAATCTTCTCATCTAAAGTAATGCTTTGGGATGAAGGAGCAGGGAAACCTACAAGAGTAAGAAAAGAAATAAGAGATGGTAAAAAAGTAAGAATATCAGTTGTATCTGGTAACGAAATATAATATTTTAGAGAGGAGGATGTCATAAATGGCTGAAAAATATATTCCAAGATTACAGAAATTATACAAAGATGAAATTGTTTCATCACTAATGAAAGAATTAAACTTATCTAACGTTATGCAAGTACCTAAACTTGATAAAATCGTAGTTAATATGGGGATTGGAGAAGCAGTAAGCAATTCTAAATTAATCGATACAGCAATTGCTGAACTATCACAAATTACAGGGCAACAGCCTGTACCAAGAGCAGCTAGAAAATCAGAAGCTGGATTTAAATTAAGAGAAGGACAAAAAATTGGAGCAAAAGTTACATTAAGAAAAGAAAAAATGTATGAATTCCTAGACAGATTAATTAGTATCACATTACCAAGGGTAAGAGATTTTGAAGGTGTTTCACCTAAAGGATTTGATGGAAGAGGAAACTATACATTAGGATTGAAAGAACAAATCGTATTCCCTGAAATCGAAATTGATAAAGTAGATAAAATCTTCGGATTAGGAATTACAATTGTATCTACAGCACAAAATGATGAGCAAGGAAGAGCTTTATTAAAAGCATTCGGAATGCCGTTTGCAAAATAGTATTATTTTGAAGGAGGTGTAATTTAATCAATGGCTAAAAAAGCAATGGTTGAAAGAAACTTAAAAAGACAAAAAACAGTTGATAAATATGCAGCTAAAAGAGCTGAGTTAAAGGAAAGAGCTAAAAAAGGTGATAGAGAAGCAGTTTTAGAATTATCTAAATTACCAAGAAATGCTTCGCCTACAAGAGTTAGAAATAGATGTCAAATTAACGGAAGACCAAGAGGATATATGAGAGAATTTGGTATTTCAAGAGTTATGTTCAGACAATTAGCAGGAGAGGGAGTTATCCCAGGAGTAAAAAAATCAAGTTGGTAATTTTGAGAGGAGGAAGAATTAATGTATTTAACAGATCCTATTGCTGATATGCTTACTAGAATCAGAAACGGAAACATGGCTAAACATGCACAAGTTGCAGTACCATTTTCAAGAATTAAAGAAAGTATAGCAAATATATTAAAAAATGAAGGATATATAAACGGTTACGAAATTAAAGAAGAAGGAGCTATAAAAAATATAGTTGTTTCTTTAAAAACTGTAGATGGAGAAGCTGTAATTAAAGGATTGAAAAGAATTTCAAAACCTGGAAGAAGAGTTTACACATCTGTAGAAAATTTACCTAAAGTTTTAGGTGGATTAGGAATTGCCATTGTCTCAACACCACAAGGTGTTATTACAGACAAGGAATGCAGAAAGCATAATGTTGGTGGAGAAGTTCTTTGCTACGTGTGGTAATTTACGCATTTTATAAATTAGGAGGATAAACAATGTCAAGAATAGGTAAGAAACCTATAACTATACCTGCTGGTGTTGAAGTTAAGCAGGATGGGAACACTTTTACTGTAAAAGGGCCAAAAGGACAATTAGTAAGAGAATTAAGCAGTGAAATTAAAGTAAATATTGATGGTAACGAAATTACGTTTGAAAGACCAAATGATTTACCAAATATCAGAGCTCTTCATGGAACTACAAGAGCAAACTTAAACAATATGATTGTTGGAGTAAGTGAAGGATTTACTAGAGGATTAGAATTAGTCGGAGTAGGGTACAGAGTACAAGCTAGCGGAAAAGGATTAACTTTATCTTTAGGATATTCACATCCAGTTGAAATTGAAGCAGTAGAAGGAATCACTTTTAAAGTTGAAGGAAATACTAAAATTTCTGTTGAAGGAATTGACAAACAATTAGTTGGACAAGTTGCTGCAAACATCAGAGCTAAACGTCCACCTGAACCATATAAAGGAAAAGGTGTTAAATACGCTGATGAAGTAATCAGAAGAAAAGAAGGTAAGAAAGGATAGGAGGTAGATTTTAATGGTAAAAAAACTTGATAGAAATAAATTAAGACAAAAAAAACATAGAAGTATTAGAAGAAAAATCGTTGGAACTGCTGAAAGACCTAGACTTGCTGTGTATAGAAGTTTACAAAATATCTTTGTTCAAGTAATTGATGATACTACAGGAAATACTTTAGTTTCTGCGTCAACTATTGAAAAAGGTGCAAAAATTGAAAAAGGTTCAAATATTGAAGCAGCTAAACAAATAGGAGAAAGAATTGCTAAAAAAGCATTAGATAAAGGGATTACTGCTGTTGTATTCGACAGAGGAGGATACGTGTACACAGGAAGAGTTAAAGCTGTGGCAGATGCTGCAAGAGAAGCAGGATTAAAATTCTAAAGATAAGGAGGATTTATTTTGGCTAGAGATAGAGATAACAGAGAAAGAGAAAGTGAATATAAAGAAAGACTTTTAAGAATAAGCAGAGTTTCTAAAACTGTTAAAGGAGGAAGAAGAATTTCATTCTCAGTATTAGCAGCTGTAGGAGACGAAAAAGGAAAAGTAGGTATCGGTTTAGGAAAAGCTAACGGTGTACCTGATGCAATCAGAAAAGCCATCGCAAATGCTAAGAAAAACTTAGTAAATGTTTCATTAAAAGGTGGAACATTACCGCATGAGCAAATTGGTAAATATAATGCAACATCTGTATTATTGAAACCAGCTTCAAAAGGGACAGGAGTTATCGCTGGTTCAGCAACTAGGGAATTATTAGAGTTAGCAGGTGTAAAAGACGTGCTTACAAAAATTAGAGGTTCAAAAACTAAAGATAACGTTGCAAGAGCAACTTTAGAAGGATTAAAACAATTGCGTTCTCTTGAAGATGTAGCAAGACTTAGAGGAAAATCAGTTGAAGAAATTTTAGGATAATAAGGTTAGGAGGTAAAATTAATGTCTAAAGTAAAAGTAACGCTTGTAAAAGGAATTAATGGAAGAAAACCTAATCATGTTGCGACTGTAAAATCACTTGGATTAAGAAAAATCAGTCAAAGTGCAGTTCATAATAAAACTGCTGATATTGAAGGAAAAATTAAATTAGTTTCTTATTTACTTAAAGTAGAGGAGGTTTAGAATAGATGAATCTTAATGAATTAAGACCTGCTGCTGGATCGAAAAGAGAAAGAAGAAGAGTAGGAAGAGGACACGGAACTGGTTGGGGAAAAACCGCTGGTAAAGGTCACAATGGACAAAAACAAAGATCAGGTTCTTATGTATCACCTATATTTGAAGGTGGACAAATGCCTATTATTAGAAGAATCCCTAAAAGAGGATTTTCTAATTCACCATTTAAAAAAGATATAATAGCAATTACATTGGCTGATATCGTAGAAAAATTTAACGATGGAGATGTAGTTAGCTTACAAACATTAGTTGAAAATGGAATAATTAAAAACCCTAAATTTATAACAAAATATTCTGATGAAGCTTTGAGAAATGTAAAAGGTAGAAAAGCAGTAAAAGAGTATTTAAATGCAAATATTGAATCTTATGTTAAAGAAAAAGATTTTACAAGTGTTTTAAAAATTATAGGGAATACAGAAGTTAACAAAAAATTAACTGTAAAAACACATAAAATTTCTAAGACAGCTAAAGAATTAATTGAAAAAGCTGGAGGAAGTGTAGAATTAGTAGAAATAAAATCATATTCAGCTAAAGCAGGAAATAATAAAAAAGAAGATGGGAATAAGTAAGATTTAATATCTTGCTTTTTCTTCATATACTAAAGGAGTGATAGAATTGACTCTAGCTGAAGCAGTAACAAGCAGGGTAAAAGCTATTTTTAATATACCCGAACTAGAAAAAAGAGTAACATTTACATTACTTATGATAATGGTTGCAAGAGTTGGAATTCATATAGCGGTTCCGGGAATTAATACAGAAGCTTTTAAAAATTTCCAGCAGGGAAATGCAATTGCTCAATTTTTAAACTTATTTTCGGGTGGAGCTGTTGAAAGAGCTTCAATTTTCGCTTTGGGAATTGTCCCATATATTAATGCTTCCATTGTGTTTCAATTGTTAGGAGTAATCTTTCCTAAAATAGATGAAATGCAAAAGGAAGGTGGAAAAGAACGTGATAAAATTACGCAATGGTCGAGATATGTAACGATTGTGCTGGCAGTAATACAATCATTTGGAATTGCAGTATTAATGCAAAATCAAGGATTGGTTTTAGAACCAGGTCCTAAATTCATACTTAGTACAGTAGTTCTTATTACAGGTGGAACTTCATTCTTAATGTGGATTTCTGAGAGAATTTCAATAAGAGGTATTGGAAACGGTACATCAATGTTAATTTTCTTAAATATTGTTGCAGGACTTCCATCTGTTATTAGTGCAATGTTTAATGGGTTACCTAGTGGAATGGGAAAAGTTCTATTAGTGTTATCAATCGTAGCATTTGTGGTATTTATTGCATTAATGGTAATTGTACAGCTTGCTGAAAGAAGAATTCCTATTCAATATGCAGGGAAAGGAAGTCTTGGATTTGGTGGAGGACAAAGTACTGTTGGAAAAAGAACATATTTGCCATTAAAAATAAATATGTCTGGAGTAATGCCAATAATCTTTGCGTCAGTATTGATGGCAGCACCGCCGTTTTTAGTTTCAATGATGAAAGCTGGAAGTTTGAAAAACTTTTTGACAGCTCAGTTTGAACCAAAAGGTGTTTTATATCTATTATTATTTGCAATATTAATTACAGTATTTTCGTTTTTCTATACGCTTACAATTGCTTTTGATCCTGATAAGGTTGCTGATGATTTGAAGCAAAGTGGAGGAACAATTCCTACAGTAAGGGCAGGAAGAGAAACTGCTGACTATTTAGAAAAAGTTGCAACAAGAGTAACATTTGGAAGTGCAATATTCTTATCATTATTAGGTATTATGCCAAATATCTGGTTTGGATATGTTTTAAAACTTCCAGTTATGCTTGGAGGAACAAGTTTACTAATCTTAGTTGGGACAGCAGTAGAATTATTGTTACAAATAGATTCTTACCTAGCGGTTAAGCAAATGAAAGGTTTTATAAACAAAAAAAATCGTTAAGAATAGTATAAATAAAATATTTTTGAAGTACACTTAATTGTGTACTTTTTTATTTTTTTGGAAGGATTATTCATTGCGGTAAATATTCATTTTTGATAATTAAACTTGTAATAAAATTATCATAGAACAGACTAATTCTTTCTATAGTTATCTATAGTTAAATAAATAAAAGTTCTGTCTACTAGTTGAAATTATATTTTAAAATAGTTAATAAGTATCAAAAAATCCCACAATAAATTTGTATATAAAAATATTTTTGAAATTTTAATTTATATATGATATACTAAT
>NZ_CALHQO010000472.1:0-3987 GCF_938036635.1 uncultured Leptotrichia sp. | reverse complement strand
TTTATTTTATAAAAACTTATTTTTTCGATATTTAAAACAGATTATAGACGAAAAAATATTATTTTTTTATAAAATTTGACTTCTAAAAAATTGGTGGTATACTATGAGTGTAAAAGTTAACCTTATTCAGAACAAAACAATGAAAATATATTTAAAAATAAATTTTTTGGCAAGAGAAGAAAGGGTGATTAAAAATGAAAAAAATCTTATTATGCTGTGCAGCAGGAATGTCTACTAGTCTATTAGTAAACAAAATGAAAGCTGAAGCTGAAAAAAGAGGAATTGAAACTAAAATCTGGGCAGAGCCTCTTGATAAAGCAAAAGAAGAATTTAAAAAAGCAGATGTTGTCCTATTGGGACCACAAGTTAAATATGCTTTACCTGAAGCAAAAAAAATTGCTGAAGAAAATAATATTAATATAGATGTGATTAGTATGGTTGACTATGGAATGATGAACGGGGCAAAAGTACTGGATCAAGCGTTAAATTTGCTTAAATAGTTCCATTTAATTGTGTTTTATTAAAAGTTCAAATACTGAAAAAATCATTTTAATCATTAATAAAATTTATGGTTAAATTAATAAAATATATTTTACAAAATACATTTTTTGTGGTATATTATTTGTAGAGTAAAATAATAAATAAAAATTTTAAGGAGTGATTACAATGATTAAACAAACTTGGATTTGGTGGAAAAAATTAAATACAATTTAATATTTTTTTGCCAGCTATGTTGAAATTTATTGTAATTACTATTATTAAATATTGTGAGAAAAGCATTGGTGAAACAAAATCAATGCTTTTATTTTATACAATTCTCTTAGTCGGTAAAACGATTTAAGAGAATTTTTTTTATAAATTTCAACTAAAAAAGAAAAAATACTGGAAAGAAAAATACAATAATATAGAAAGTGAGATATTTTATGTTAACAAATAAACCTACTTATTACTACTCTATTATCAGAAATAAATTTAGCAATTCCTATTTTGCTGAAGATGAAAGGCAAGTTATTATTGGGATTGACTGTGAATATTTCGATTCTAATGAATATAGTTATGACTCATTAAAAAAAATATACAATTCTTTTGTAAAACAGAAAAAACTTTCCCCTTTTGCAGGACTTTTTGGGACATTTGCTTATGAGTCAATACATTTTTTTGAAAAAATTGGAAAAATTGAAAAAGAGCAATTTAAATTTCCGCAGTTTATTTTTGCCAATGCAAAGGCATATTTACATTATTCAAAGACTAGTAAAGAATTTTCCTTTTATGGCGATGAAGAAAAATATTTTAATTTTTTAAATGATGAAATTTCTCAAAAATTTAATGATTCTGATTTATTTTATGATATAAAAACAGATTTTAAAGAGGAACAATTACATTATTATGGAATTATTGAAAAAGCAAAGGAATATATTAAGTCTGGAGATATTTTTCAAGTTGTTCTAAGCGAGCAGTTAAAACTTACGTCAAATATGGATTCTCTTGATTTTTATGTAAAATTGTCAAAGGCAAATCCGAGTCCGTATATGTACCATTTTCCTACGAAATATGGGGACATTGTTGGTTCTAGTCCTGAAATACTGGTTGATATTTCATCGGATAATATTTATATTGCTCCTATCGCTGGAACTCGTCCTAGAGGAAAAGATGCCAACGAAGATGCATTTTTAGCAAACGACTTATTAAATGATGAAAAAGAATGTGCTGAACATAGGATGCTTGTTGACTTAGCTAGAAATGATATTGGGAAATTTGCAGAAAGTGGCTCAGTTGTTGTAAAAAATCTTATGCATATTAAGAATTATGAACATGTAATGCACATTGTAACTGATGTTTATGGGAAAAAGAGAAAAGATGTGTCGATATTTGAAGTTATCGCTCAGGCTCTTCCAGCGGGAACGCTTTCTGGATCGCCAAAAATTCGTGCTATGCAAATTATTTCAGAACTTGAGACATTTAAAAGAAATGTTTATGCTGGTGGAATTGGATTTTTAAGATTTAATGGGGATGTTCAGCTTGCGATTATTATTCGTACTGCATTTTTTGAAAATAAAAATTATGACTTAAATGAAGTTGATGAGGTTCGGAATGTATTTATTCAAGCTGGAGCAGGAATTGTGTTTGATTCTGTAAAAGAAAAGGAATATGATGAAATTTGCCATAAAAGAGCATCTGTGCTAAACATTTTTAAAAAATTCTGCAATGAAGAAAAAAATAAAAACAATGAAAATAAAAGTGGAAAGGATGTGAAATAAATGATTTTGATGATTGACAATTATGATTCTTTTGTATTTAATGTTGAGCAATATTTGAAGGAAATGACTGATGATGAAGTTATTACCGTTAGAAATGACGCAATAACAATTGATGATATAAAAAAAATGAATCCTAGTAAAATAATTTTTTCTCCAGGTCCAAAACATCCAAAGGACAGCGGAATTTGCTTAGAAATTTTAAATAATACTGATGAATTGGGGAATATTCCAATTTTAGGAATTTGTCTTGGACATCAGGCAATTGGAATGAATTTTGGCGGGGAAATAAAAAGGCTTGAAAATCCGTTGCATGGTAAAACTTCAGAAATTACAGTCTTATCCGAGAATTCTGTATTATTTAAAAACTTGCCAAAAAAATTTAAAGTTATGAGATATCATTCACTTTATGTTGACGATATTCCAGAAGATCTTGAAGTTACGGCAAAATCTGAGGATGGGGTTGCAATGGCTGTGGAACACAAAAGTAAAAATATTTTTGGAATACAGTTCCATCCAGAATCAATTTTTACTGAATATGGAAAAAATATGATACGAAACTTCTTGAATATTGAAGTTTTAGAAACTTTGCAAAATAATGAAAATTCTAAAAATACTAAAGAGAAAGGAAGCTTTATTGATATGAATAAATATTTAAAAAAATTACAGGAAAATATTGCATTGACAGATACTGATTTTCGCGAAATCTGTAAAATTATTGACAGCAAAAATTATGACATTGTACAACTTGGAGCCTTGCTTGTACTAATTTCAGAAAAAAGCCTTTATCCTGAATCGCTTACAGCATTTGTGAAAAATATTCTGGAATACAGCACAACTTTTGAAGATGATTCTGATATGATTGATGTTTGTGGGACTGGTGGCGATGGATTCAAGACGATAAATATTTCAACAGCTGTCGCATTTATTCTAGGAGCAATGGGAGTAAATGTGGCAAAACACGGAAACCGTGCAATCTCAAGTAAAAGTGGAAGCAGTGATGTGCTTGATAAACTAGGAGTACCGCTTGAAAACTCACTTGCAAATCAAATTGAAAAACTGCACGTAAAAAATCTTGCTTTCTTTCATGCCCCATTTTTCCACAAATTAGTTGGAGAAGTTCGAGAAGTTAGAAGCCGTCTTGGAATAAGAACAGTATTTAACATTTTAGGTCCACTGCTTCACCCAAACACAAAATTAAAATACCAATTGGTTGGACTTTATCACGAGCCTGTACACAGATTATACGCTGAAACATTACAATTACTGGGAAGAAAACATGCATTAGCTGTTCGAGGAAATGATGGGCTTGATGAAATAACAATTTGTGATGACACTAAAATTATTGAAGTAAAAGGTGAACAAATTCTCGAATATACAGTATCTCCTGAAAGCTTTGGCTTTAAGCGTGCTTTCCATTCTGAAATTGAAGGCGGAACTCCAGAGGAAAATGCTGAAATCTTGATAAAAATCTTAAAAGGCGAAGAAAAATCAGCAAAATTTGATATTGTCGTATTAAATGCAATGTTCGCACTTTATACTGCGGATGTGGTGGATCACCCTGCGAAAGCAAAAGATATGGTTTTAGAAGCGATTGAGAGTGGGAAGGTTTATGAGTTTTATGAAAACTATACAAAGTAAGTTTTTGATTTTAATAACTTTAATATTGGCTATTTTAGGATTTTTTCTTTATAGTACCAGCACAAGAAAAATCAATTTTAATCCTGAAAAA
>NZ_CALHQO010000471.1:0-3989 GCF_938036635.1 uncultured Leptotrichia sp. | reverse complement strand
ATATAAAATTAGATATAGTAAATTTACTGGATGAAATTCAGAACGGGAAATACAGTAATATCCAGTTAAATTACTATTTTTCTAAAAAAAATTATACAAAAAAAGAAAAAATGTTTATTACAAATGTAGTAAATACTGTGATAAAAAATTTGATTTATATTGATTATCTGATTGGGAAAAGTGTTAGAAATGTTAAAAAACGAAAAATAAAGCAGCTTTTGAGAATTTCGGTTGCTCAATTGTTTTTCATGGAATCGGATAATGCGGGAGTTATTTTTGAGGCTGGAGAGATTGCAAAAATTTTGAATGCACATCAAGCTGGATTTGTGAATGCGACTTTGCAGACAATTTTGAAAAATAAAGAAAAATTTGATGAGGAAATTCCGAAAGATAACAGGGAAAGTATTGTTTTGTCTTATCCGCAATGGTTTGTGAATAAGATGAAAATTGATTATCCTGATGATTATTTAGAAATGCTTAAATCTTATAAAAAAAGAAGTTATTTGTCAGTTAGATTTGATAAAAACAAAATTACGAGAGAAAAATTTGAGGAATTGCTGAATAATATTAATACAGATGTCTTATTTTCTGTTGGAGAAGTTTATTATTTATCAAATGCAAATATTTTTGATACAGAAATTTATAAAAATGGAGATGTTGTGATTCAGGATGCATCATCTTATCTGACAGTGAGAAATTTAGATGTGAAAAATGGAGAAACTGTGCTTGATGCTTGCTCTGCTCCTGGTGGAAAATCTCTTGCGATTTTACAGCTGTTTAATCCTAAAAAGTTGATTTCTACTGATATTCATGAGCATAAAGTGAAATTATTGAATGAACTTAAAAATAAATATGATTACAGCAATTTTGAAGTGAAATTAAATGACGCTACACAAATTGAGAATTTAGATATAATGTTTGACAAGATACTTTTAGATATGCCCTGCAGCGGACTTGGAGTTCTTCGAAAAAAGCCTGAAAAAATATATGATTTGACGGCAAATGATATAAAAAATTTAAAGAAACTTCAGAAAAAAATATTTGAAAGTGCATATAAATCTTTGAAAAATGGTGGAGAAATAGTTTACAGCACTTGTACATTTTCTAAAAATGAGAATACTAATAATATTCAGTATTTTCTCGAAAAATATGAGGATTTGGAAATTATGGAAGTAAAAATTCCTGAAAATATTGACAATATAAGAGATGAATTTGGGGGAATTTATATTTCATATAAAAATGAATATTTAGATGGGTTTTATATTGCAAAATTAAGAAAAAAATAAAAGAGTTTTGAGTATAGTAAACTAAAAATAAAACTATATATTTTAGAACTAGTTTATAAAATAGAAATAAATTTGGAAACGAAATATTCTATAAAAGTACCGAAAAAATAATTGAAAGGACATATTTGGAATGCGATTTGATTTGGATGATGATGTGAAATTCATATTGGAACAACTGAATAAAAACGGAACAGGATTTCTTGTTGGTGGAGCAGTTAGAGATAAAATTCTAAATAAGGATCCCGGTGATTATGATTTCGCAACTGATATAGGTTATTCAGAATTAAAAAGAATCTTTGCAGATTATAGCCCAAAGGAAATGGGAGCCCATTTTGGGATTCTTATGATAAATGTCAATGGAAAAAGTTATGAAATAGCAAAATTTCGTAAAGAAACAGGAGTTTACAACAGTAGATACCCAAAGGAAATAAAATTTGTAAAAACAATCGAAGAAGATTTAGCAAGACGTGATTTTACAATAAATTCACTTGCTTACAGCAAACAAACTGGAATAGTTGATTTGTATGGCGGAAGGCAGGATATTAGAAGGAAAGTTATAAGATTTGTAGGAAAACCTAAGTTAAGGATAGAAGAGGATGCACTTAGAATTTTGAGGGCCTTCAGATTTATTTCAAAGTTAGGATTTAATTTGGATAAAAAAACATCAGAAGCTATTTATAAAAAAAGAAAATTTTTGTCAAAAATATCTAAAGAGAGAATTTTTGACGAATTAAGTAAAATTTTAATGGGGAAGTATTCAAAAAAAGCTTTTATCGAAATGAAAAAATTGCGAGTTTTAGAAATAATAATTCCAGAATTTCGTTATACCTATAATTTTAATCAGAATAATCCCAATCATACTGATGACTTGTTTAACCACATTATAAAAGTTATCCATCTTTGTGATTACGATTTAATAACGAGATTTGCCGCACTTTTTCACGATTTAGGGAAAATAAATGTGAAAATTATTGATGCAAAAGGTATTTTTCATTTTTATGGACATGAAAAGGAAAGTGCATTAATTGCGGAAGAAGAGTTGAGACAGCTTAAAGCTTCTAATGATTTTACAAATTCAGTAAAAAAAATTGTAAAAAATCATATGTTAATTTATCAGGATGTTTCAGATAAGACGTTGAAAAAGCTGATTATAGAAATGGAAGAAAAAAATCTAAAAAGACTTTTCAATTTATTTTATGCAGATTTAAATTCTAAAGGAATTAGCAGAAAAAAAGAAAATGAAAAGATTTTACAAAATTTTTGGGATAAAATTGAAAATATAAAAAAACAGGGGAAAATACCACAGTTTAATGATTTGGATATAACTGGAATTGATTTGATTAATCTTAAATTTAGCAATCGTGAGATTGGGGAAGTAAAAAATAAGCTGTATGAACTTGTCCTAGGAGATGAAATTGAAAATGAGAAGGAAGCATTATTAAAATATATTGTAAAGCATTACAATCTAAATGATAAATTTGAGTATGAAAATTCATGCGGTGCAATTGTTTTTAATGAAAATACTGAAAAAATTTTGCTTGTGAAAATGCACAATGGTAACTGGGGATTTCCAAAAGGACATATCGAAAACAATGAAACAAAGGAAGAAACAGCAATTCGTGAAGTTCACGAAGAAACAAATGTAAATATAAAAATTATTCCAAATTTTGAACGTGAAATAAAATATATTCCAAACGAAAAAACTATTAAGAAAGTTACGATTTTTGCAGGAATTACACAAGATGAAGACGTTAAGATTGATACTTTTGAAATTGAGGCTTTTCAGTGGTGTACTTATGAAGAAGCATTAAAGCTAGTTACTTATAAATTGCAGAAGGATGTACTGGAAAAGGCAAGAAAAGTATTTGTAAAGTCGAAGACAGGTTAGAATTTAGAAAAATAAATGTATGAGGAAAATAAAGTAAAAAATGAAAACAGAGAAAATTTTAGGTTATGAAGTTCATAGAAAAAAAGTAAAAAATATAAATTTACGAATAAAGCCCAATATGGAAGTTTATATTTCTGTGCCAATGAATTTACATCGTGATTATATTGAAAATTTTATCCGTTCTAAAGAAGGTTGGATAAAAAGTGTTTTGAAAAAAGTTGAAGATGTTAAGGAAAAACAGAAGGGCTTTGAGTACAAAACTGGTGAAATTCATAAATTTTTGGGAAAAGAATACTATTTAACTGTGAAACTAGGAAACTTTAATGGAGTGAATTTAATAAATAATGAAAAAAAGCCGAGTATAATTTTAACAGTTAATGAAAATATTTTGGAAAATATTGATGAAAAGAAAAAAATTATGGAAAAATGGTATTTTGAAAATGCAAAAAAATTATTTCCGCAATTTATGGAAAAATGGCTAAAAATATTGGATGAACATGTGGAAAAAGTATCAATAAAGCCTATGAAGACTAGATGGGGTTCGTGTAATTATGTAAAAAAGTATATAAATCTTAATACGGAGCTTATAAAAAGAACTCCTTTTGAGATAGAATATGTGGTTTTACATGAATTGACACATTTAAAGTATCCAAATCATGGAAAAGGTTTTTACAATTATATCGAACGATATATGCCAAATTACAAGATTGCTGAAAAAATGCTAAATGCTAAACATTAAGAATATTTTTTCTTTAATACTATTTCCCCTTTAAATAGCAAATGTTTAACAAATTTTGAATTACATACTATTTAGT
>NZ_CALHQO010000470.1:0-5203 GCF_938036635.1 uncultured Leptotrichia sp. | reverse complement strand
GAAAATGGATAGAAAAATTAGGCGTAGATAGAGATAGTGCAAATGTAGCAATAAGAAAATATTCCTTATACTTAAAATATCAAACTAAGGGACTTGAAGAGCCTGAAAAAGTTTTGACATTATCTAACAGAACTGTAAAAACTTTAACAGGGCAAAAAAAAGATGATTTTAAAGAAACTGAAATTATAGAAGTAATTACATCAGATGACCCAAGTTCAAAATTAAAAGAGATAGTGGAACAGAAAGAAGCGATAAAATTATCCGATGTAGAAGAAAAAAGAATTTTTTTAACAAGAGAAAAAGTAAAAAGACAGCATTTGATAAAAAAGTTAAGAGAAGAAATTAGAGATATTGAGGAACAAATCAACTCTTTAAATTAAAAGTCCTAGCGGCAATGACTTACAGATTAAAAACTCATAGCAGTAGTGATAAGAGCAGTTCTAAAGACTGCTCTTTTAATATAAAAATAAATTATTTTTACTTTGAATTTTGTCTTCAATCAAAATAACGAATTTTTACTAAATTTTTTCAGATGAAGCTGGCAGAAAAATGATTCGGCTTTGCGAAGTGGAACGCTCGCATTAAGAACTCATTTTTTTTGCCTGAAAAGCCCTCGGCGTTTGAGAGCTCGGCAGTAATTTTTGAAAAAAATGACAGGCAAGCCATTCATTTTTAATGAATGGAGGAGCTTTGCAAAGGGCTTCGCCCTCTTGCATTGCGACTGGCCGATGCAGAAATTGAATAGTCCCAAAACCTCTGATTTGCAAAAAAAATTGTAAAGAAGTATAATTAAAATAAATTGAAAAATGAAGAAGCATTTTTTGATAAAAGGGGGAATAAAAATGGCTGAGATTTCAGCAATAAACAACTTTAAGAAATACAATTCTAAATCAGGTAGGAGCAACATCAACAATGTAGTAAGGGAAGCGTTTCGTGAATTGGAGAAGTTTAAGAATAATGTCAATCAGAAACTGACACAGTTTAACAAAATTCTTGTCAAGGATTTATCTGTCCTTGAACGGCAGTATTATGATACAGAAGTTGACAGCAGGAGCAGGGATGTGGTAAGCGTCGTATCACAGGTGCAGACAGGAAATTTTGAGGCAAAGAATGGAGTGGATTTGACATATATGCTTTCTCTTGAAAAGTGGGAGCAGTATTACAAGGAAAATCTTGAGTTTTTAAGTAAAAAATTTGATAAAAATGCACGATGTGTATATGCAGTAATTCACTTCGATGAAAGCACGCCTCATCTGCAGTCGATGTGGACTTTTTTGGAAGAGAATAATCAGAAAGATGAGTATACGGTAAGTGATGTTAATCCAGCAAAAGTTAAATCAGCTTTGAGCAGTGCATTTTTGAGAAGAAATAAGGAGCTTGGGCTAATTGCTGGAACTGATGAGTATAAAAAGGCATTTGAAGAATTTAAGGTTCAGCAAAAACCGAAAATTATTGAAAGACAGTTAGCCAAGCTGAACAAAAATAAGTCAGATAAAAAGTTTAAATTTGAGAATGGTACTTCTCCGTTCACTAAAGATTTTTACAGGACTTTCAATGAAGAATTTGTAAATGATTTTATGCTTAATAATCCTGTTGTTAATGAGTTAAAAAATAAAGTCAAGGTATTTTCAAATGAAGGTGTGGAAGTTGTTGTCAGAAGAACTGAAAAAGTAAATTCTTCTGAAGAGCTTGACAGGACAAAATTCGCTATGGAAAAGGAGAAAAAGGATCTTGAAAGTAAGATTGGCAGCAATGATTATTCAAAAAATGAGTTTATGAAATATACAGAAATTCTTTCAAAAAGGGAAATTATTGACAAAAAGAAAAAAATTTCAAAGGAAGATTTCTTGAATGAATTTAAAAACTATGAAACAGATTTCAAGGTAAGAAAAAGTAATAAGGAAATTACGGATTTTAAGCGTATTTTCAATATAAAGAAGATAATCAAGGACAAATTAAATCAGAGACAGAATAACAAAAATTTCAAGAAAAATCTTAAAAAAGAAATAAAATTATTTGATGAAATTTTCAAGAATGTAGATTTTGAAGCAATCAATAAAAAAATAGAAGATTATTCAAAAGGAGAAAAAGTTGAAGAGTTGATCAAGAACAGGGAAAACCTTTATTTTGAGATTAAAACACTTGAAACTGAAGCGAGTAATTTAAAAAGTTCAATTAATTTTTTGGAAAAGGAACAGAACAGCAAAAATAATGAAATACGTAATCTTGATGAACAAATCTGGGAAAAGAGAACAGAAGCAGAAAAACCTTATGTCGTTTCAGAAAGGCGAAAGCAGGAACTTATTAATGAAGCTCTTAATGAAGCAAGAAAACGTGGAGATACTTTGATGAGAAACATTAAGAAGGACGTAGAAAAGGAGGAAGCCAAGAATAATGCCATAAAGCAGGATATTTTAGACAAAAGACTTCAAATGGAACGTGAACAGCAGGAGCTTAATAATCGTCTTAGACAGCTTAATGACAGCTATGCGGACTTGGAGGAAAAGAAAAGACGTAGAAAAGCCGAACTTGAAAAGCTGGCCCAGCCAATTATACAAAAAGAAGTTGATGATCTGGTTCGTGAACATTTGAGATACTACGAAGTTACAGACAAGGATATTTTAAATTTTAAAGCAAATAACAAATCTGAATATGATAAGTTATTTGGAGAAGCTGAAGCTAGGGCTGATGAAAAAATTAAGGGAGCTTATATCAGACGAAAACACAATGCAGGCAATAAATTCATTAAGCAAATGACAAATATTCTTCACGAAGATTCTAATGGAAAGTTTTCACTTTTAGAAATAGAAAAAACAGTAATAGCGGCAATTGAAAATGTTCCAGACAACACTTATGGCTGGTGGGATGATTTTAAGAATAATCTAAATATTGAGCTGGAAAATACAGTTAAAGATAGGAATATTACACGCAATAGAACTAATTCTCAATATGGTAGAAGATTATAATATTCAATAAAAAAGGACTTGAAGTCCTTTTTTATTTGTAAATATTTTTTTCTCTGTCCTGTATATTTATTTTATTTTTCCATCTTTGTATGTTTTTCTCTTTTTATCTTTATAAGTTTCTTTTCTATCTGAAATTTCTATAATTAATATTAGTAAAACATCATCCTTTATTTCAGCCACGATTCTATAAGAGCCTACCCTGTATCTCCATAATCCTTTTAAATTTCCAATTAATGCCTTTCCTCTTTGCTTTGGATTTTGTGTACCTATTAAATTTTCTAAAATCCATTTTTTTATAAGTTTAGCAATAGCTTTATTTGTTTTACTTAATTTTTTTAAATCCTTTTCTGCCGATTCAGTAAACTTAACTTCATAAATTTGATTTTCCATTATAGTTCTAACCTTTTAAAAACCTCTTCAGCAGAAGCAGTTTTTTCAGATTTTGCATTTTCCCATCTTTTTAATATTCTTTTTTCATCTTCTTCAGTTATTTCATCATATATTTTATCTAAAATCAAATTACGGACAAAAGAAGACATATTAAGATGATTTATATTTGCATACTCTTTCAGGAATTCTAAATCCTCTTTTTCTATTCTCAATGACAATGTTGGCATTTCTATTCCTCCAATTGTAATATTTGTATTACAATTATATCAATTTTTATTCTATTTGTCAATATATAAAAAATATGTTAAAATGCTAACAAAACAAAACTATCAAAGGAGTTTATTACCTATGAAAAAACTACTAATTTTTCTACTACTATCATTATCAATCCAGCTATTCTCAGCCAATTATAAAGTTGTCCTAAAGAAAGGGGTTACTTTATCACAGCAGGAAATTACAAAAAATAACAGTGAAATTGAGATTGCGGCTAAAAGAGATTATGATTTAATTAAACGAGCAGTATCAACTGGAATGAAATCTATGATTTCCAGAATGATGGATGAACAAATTCAATTACCCGCAATAAGTCAAAAAAATTCTCTTAAATTTCAGAAAAAAATGAACGAATTATATAATGACATGTTCGATTATATAATGAATAAAAACAAAATTGACGTTGAAAAAATAAGATATGTTACAAATGATATTGTCGAAGTAACATTAAATATAAAAACGCCAGATTTCACAACAAGTTTACAAAAATATTCAGAATTAATGAACAACAACTTTCTAAACGAAAAAGAAATGAAAAATCTAGATAATTTCTCAGAAGACGAAATCTTTGATAAAATAATAACAAAAATGTTTAGCTCAATGAAACAAGCCTTCCAAAGAATCGATAAGTATGCTTCTATGAAAACAACAATTTATTTAGAAAAAGATAATGGAAAATGGGGAATTGCTGAACTTGATGAAAAACTTAAAAACTTTAGAGAAATATATAAATCTATAAATTAATAAACAATTATAAAAGGGCTATCTATTTTCAGGTAGCCCTATGTTTTATTAATTGCAATATTTTCAAGAATATATCACAATATGCAATAACTCCTTTTATTATTATTTTAATTGCCTGTATATAAAAACTATTTAGCTTTAATATAACCTTTATCCCTATATTCAAAATATTCTTTTAGTCATTGTAATATACACCTCTAAATTTTAATTTAATTTCTTATTATATTTCAATGGCATAGGTCTGTATAATATTTGATACAACATTTTATTTGGAGGACAGTCTAAGATTATGCTTTTATCATTTTCAACAAAGTTATCAATCACATAGATGCTATTATTGCCATCTGAAATTTTTATTATTTCTTTACTTTTATAGTTTTTTGATTTTGAAAAACTATACTTTTTATGAACTTTATCAGAGTAAATTGTGCTTTTTTGAGCATTATTAAAATCGTCATAATTAAATTCCATTTTTTCTAATAACTCTTTTAATATTTCATTTATATTTTTTATTTCACAAATAACAAAAGTATTTTTTTTATCTTTGCCTGATGAAAAAGCATCAGTAATATAATTACATGCATACTTAAAAAAAGTGGTAGTTTCATCAAGATTTATTACCAAATCATATGAATTTAAAAATTTTTTTCTAATAGATATGAATTTTATGTCGTCATAATAAATTTCTTTTTTCATAAATTATCATCAAAAGCCCCGTCGCCTTAGGACTGTTACCACCTTGCCATGGGTATCCTGTATAGGAATGGTTCCAAAAGCACGACTATCTACAGCCGTTGTTCGATTGTCTCCGAGGACAAAGAGTTGTCCTG